>CALXDU010000001.1 GCA_944387145.1 uncultured Oscillospiraceae bacterium
ACTTTTTCAGCCTATCTTGCAAAGAAAAGGGCTGAGGGCAAGCACTACAATGTTGCAATTACGCATGTGGTAAAGAAACTGATCCGGTTAATATATGCCATGGAGAAGTCGGGCCAGCCATACCGAGCAGTAGCTTAATCACTATCGTCATATTGACGCAGAGCGCCACTGGTTATGCTCTATTTCTCATGCCGTTTATAGCTAATTGCAAATTCACAGCATTTCTGAAAAGGGGCGTAACTTTTAATAGTTAGTCTTACGCTCTATCTGCAGAAATTCCGATCCATGGAGCACTTCGAGCGAGAACTGGTCGATTACCTGGACTAGTATAACAACCGCCGTATCAAAGTAAAGCTCAATGGCCTGCCGCCTGCTCTTCACAGACAGCAAGCCCTTGTCCGGCTTTTTCTATGAAAATTATTGAATTTCTGCAACGGTATTCGTTTTTTGTCTAGTAGATAGGTGAAGGCAATAGAAAGAGAGGACAGCACCATGGAAGACAGCGCAATTATTGACCTGTACTTTGAACGTTCCCAGCAGGCCATCGCAGAAACCTCGGCAAAGTACGGCCCTTACTGTTTCAAAATCGCCTATAACATCTTGACCAATCGGGAGGATTCCGAAGAAAGTGTGAATGATACATATCTGGCTGCCTGGAACAATATACCGCCCCGGTGTCCTTCGGTACTGGCAACGTTTCTGGGGAAGATCACCCGTCATATTTCTCTGGACAGATGGAAAGCCCGCACGGCCCAGAAAAGAGGCGGCGGGGAGGTTCCCCTGGCGCTGGAGGAACTGGAAGAGTGTATTTCCAGTACGGAAAGCACAGAAGATGCGTACGCCAGAAAAGAATTGCTGCGAAGCATCAATCGTTTTCTGGGAAGCCTTTCGGAAACGGAACGGAAAGTCTTTGTGTGCCGGTACTGGTATCTGGATAATTCTCAGGAAATTGCGGAGCAGTTTGGATTTTCCCAAAGCAAAGTTGTGTCCATGCTCCACCGTACCAGAGGAAAGCTGAACAAGTACCTGCAAAAGGAGGGATATTGATGACAACCATGGATTTTCTGGAAGTGTTTGGCTCCATTCGGGACTCGTATATTTTGGAAGCAAAAAATGGTGAGCAGACGCCCAAACAAACGAAGCCGGAACATGGAAAAAAAGAGAAAAACCACCAGCCATTGACTTTGCTGCCATCGGAAGAACAATATCCCTACCAGGCAAGAAAAAATAAAAAACGGAAAGGATTTAAGAAATTCCTGATTCTCTCAGCGGCAGCAGCCTTGCTGCTGGCAACGTTGGCAGGGAGAGGATACTTTACCCAATGGACGGAGTACTTTGCAACATTCCTGGAAAAGACCCAGGAGCAAAACCAGTATGCCGAACCCACGGAGGAGACAACGGATGAAACATCACAGCCAACCACTGCTCCGACAGAACTGCCAAGTTTGACAAAAGAACGTGACCCCAATCAAATATGCCTTGCTGTTTGTCCAACCGACATGACAACTTCCGGAGATGAATTCTATTATTATGTGCCGGATAATCAGGAAGCGTGGATGGAGGCTTATGAAAAAGCGCAATCAAAAGCAGACCCTGACCGGGGATGGGAGGAAGGATACAGCGGCAGTGGTATTAGGATACGCTATCAGGATAACTGGTGGGAAGTGCTGGCAGATGGAGATATCTTGACTCGAAATAATGGTCGAATTGATGCCTCAGACTGTACAGAGATCTATCGTTTGGTCCAGGATGCGGCGACAAAACTTGGGCTGAAACAACCGGTGCGTCCGGATCGTATTCATAATATCCGCTTGGCAACTTTGGAATTTAACGGAAGCTATACCATTTCAGACCCTGAGAAGCTGGCACAGTTAGAATTGTGGCTGTCAAACTCTACAGAGCTTTACGGTGGTGCGAACTGCTGGTTTACAGCTTTGCTGACATTGGAAATGGAAAGCGGGGAAACAGTGTCCATATCAATGGCGACGGATAGCTGTGCCACTTGGTTCAGTGAAGGTGTATTCTATCAGTATGATTTGCCGGGAAATGAGGCGTTTTATGCTCTGTTTGAAGTGGACATGCTTCAAACAGAGGAAAGGGAGAATGCTGGTTCCAATACGGTGGCTATGGAAGATGCGCAGCTGGTTAGAGTTGTAGACTATGTTCCTGGGCTTTCTCAGGAACTTGGCTATGCATCTGAAAATAATTTCACCAAGCAGAAGATTTATTCCTTTGAGGATGCGTATTTGCGGTATGGCACTGTTAAAAAGCTGATGAAAGCAAGTGAAGAACTGTCAAAACAGGGCTTGCATCTGCTGATTTGGGACGCATTCCGGCCGGTTTCGGCACAGCAAAAACTATGGGAAATCTGTCCTGATCCGACTTATGTATCGCATCCGGTTACAGGAAATCGAAATCATTGCCGGGGAAGTGCGGTGGACGTGACATTGGTGGATGAGCATGGGAATATGTTGGAAATGCCCTCCGAATTCGACGATTTTACAGAGAAAGCAGATCGGGATTATTCCGACTGTACCGCAGAAGCGGGAGCCAATGCTCAGCTCCTGCAAGATATCATGGAGCAATGTGGCTTTGCTGGGTATAGCCAGGAATGGTGGCATTTTAATGATACCGATTCCTATCCGGTGGATGAATTGTTTGAACCGCAGCCCATCACTATGTGGTATGCAGAATGTGAAGAATTCATCAGTTTGCGCCAAGAGGCAAGTTCTTCCTCGGAAGTGATTACCCGTATCCCTAAAAATGATCAGTTTTCTCTGCTTGCATGGAATGGCGACTTTGGCTTGATAAATTATCAGGGGACTACGGGTTACGTTATGAAAAATTATATTCAGCCAGTGCAGTAAACAGCACAGAACGTTTGGGTAGGCGGATGCATAAGAAAAAACAACCAAAACAAAAACTTTCTCCTTTACACCAAGGCTCAATGGGGGTACAATGGTGCCATGAAGATGCGGTTTTACCGATGAAAGGAAAAGGAGATACGACCATGAAGATGATTACCGCAATTATCAATAACAACGACAGCGATGCAGTTTGCAGCGGCCTGCGGGACGGCGGATTCTATTTTACCAAGATGAGTACCACCGGCGGTTTCCTGCGCAGCGGCAATACTACGCTTTTGATGGGTACCGAAGATGACCGGGTAGCCCAGGCGCTGGATATTATCCGTGCCAACAGCCGCAAACGGACGGTAGAGGCTCCGCTGCCCATGATGCCCAATGGCATGGATCTGGAGATGGGCCTGCCCATGTCCTCAGTAGCGGTCGGCGGCGCCACGGTCTTTGTTACCGCCGTTGAACACTTTGAGAAAATGTAAGACAAGCAAATCACCCGGCTTTCTTCAGAAAGCCGGGTGAATGATTATTGTAAAGGAATCAAATCCGTTCAAATCCCAGATACCGGGTACCCTGGAAGCTGAGATTGCCCCGATCACCCTCCACCAGCAGACCGTATTGGTTTCCTTCCAGTTCCAGTTCCATCCGGTCGCCGCTTGCTACCTGAAAGGTCACATAGTACCGGGTAGAGAAGTGGGTATGATGATTGTCCATGGTGCTGCTGTGCCGCCGGGTTACATCCGTGCGCTTTGACACAATGGTAGCGGATACCGTCAGCCGGGGGGAAGCGTTGTTTTTGCCACATTGCATAATTCCTTTGATGATGGTAGCCAGTATGATTCCCAAAATCAGAAGGAAAACGATGGTAAACATCCCAGTAAACAGAGAAAATGAGGAATCAAAGGAATTCATCGAATAACCGAATGTCATAGCATATCCCTCCTTCAGGTGCGCCTGTTTCTATCTGCATTATACCGTACATTGTACTAAAAAGCTACAAAAATATCGTGGCCCGGCGAATATTCTTCGCCGGGCCGATTGGGTGATTACTGCACTTTGTACTTTTCCTGCATCAGAATCAGAATCCGCTTCCAGAATACCGATTCTTCGGCGCAGTACATCTGTGCGTGTTCCATTGTGCTGAAGGAAATGATTCGATTGTCTTCGTCAATCCAGACGGTTTTCATGGGAGCCGATTTGTTTTCCGATGCCATAAAATCACCTTTTCTTTCTAGGATTGTTGCGCCATCCGCTGGGCAATCCAGGCTTGCCGCTCCTCTACAGCGGAAGCAATCTCACTCTCGGGAGTATCTGTGATAATATAATGGGTTGTATAGCCACTCCACATGGAATCACAGGATTCCTCCAGAATTTCGGTTAGGTTCCCACTTTCGTCAAAGCGATAGGTGTACAGTCTGGCGGGATTGTCGGCGGCGTTTTGGGAATAAGAATAAACAAAACGGATTTCCGAATCACTGATCACACTGTATCCTTTCGGGAAGTAAGTGCTGTCATATTCAGAACCAAAAAGATCCAGTGTTATCCAGTCATCATACAGGAAATCTCCAGGCGTTGGTGCAAAGCTGTGAGAATAGGCTTCCTGTTTATAGAAATCATTTACAACAGTCTCGCCATATTTCCAGATCACTTCTGTCATTTTGGGGGTAGAACCATATTTGAAATTGGAGATTTCCCATTTTTCAACCCGGTAATTGCCGCTTTGCAGCTTGGCGATGGCGGCATCTACCCGGGCAATGGCATCCTCTCCGCCTTCACCATAGATACCGCCTACCGGATAAATGGCAAATTCAGAATACTGGATGATGGATTCTTCCCCGTTGTAAAAACGCTTTCCCATCCGATAGACACCGGGCTCCAATTCTCCATAGGTACTTGTCCAGTCCACCTGCCGCATTTCCGTCCGGCTGCGGATGGGAATTTGTTCCTCGCCAAAACTGGCTTCCGTGGTTTCGCTGACAAGACGTTCCCAGCGGGTGCCCTGCTTTCGTTCCAGCCAGTAGTTTCCATCGGTGTAGTAATTGGAGACGCCAACCGCATCCGTGGAGAACCATACTTCGCCGCCGGAGGGAGACAGAAGGTCATCATCTACTCTGAAGAAAATTCCCCAAGGCGAGTTGTACATTTCATCAAAAGAATCTGCATAAGTATAGGTTTCTTTGTCATACGGGATGAAAGAAGCGGATGTGCCTTCCTGTTCAACACGATTGATTTTTTTGGATACTACAGTTCCGTTTTCATCCACGGTTTCTTCCAGATGTTCAATGGATTTCAGGCTGCCATCTTGGTTGAACAGGAAGGTATCTGTACCCCGATAGGAAGTTCCAGCATAGTCTGACCACACGGAACGGAATCGGACTTCTTCCTGGCTGATGGTTGATTGCCCCTCAGGGAACAGATAACGACGATTCTGGTCAAGGCGGAAAGGTGCGTCCCAATTTTTCTCAGCATAAATCGGCATGTCCTGAACGGCGCTGGCGATACAGAATTCACCATAAAGATACTCTACACTGTAATCGGAGTAGTCTCGAATCAGCCGCATGACCGGAGAAACATTGCCATACAGGTCATACTCAGAGAAAAGCAGGGAGTAATTATCGCTGTTATAAAGTGTATCCAGCGCAGCGGTGCACCGAGCCAGGGCAGCTTCTTCCTCTGCGGGCAATTCTTCCCGATAAATGTGGAATGCTGTCTGGAATTCAGCAGAGTCCGATACGCTGTCGATGGTTACACGAAGCCGGTAATCCCCAGCGGGAAGGGAACCATAGACCAAAGACCAGTCCAGCTCGTCCGTAAAATAGTTTACCAGGTCGTCCCTGCTTTGCGCAAAGCCAATGCCGCTGGTATTCAGGACAATGGCACTTTGGGCTTTGCTTGGCATCGGCTCCCAGGCATTTCCATTCCATCGGTCGATGGTAACGTCATGCATTTTCATTTCCCCGGAAGCCGCAGCAAAACGCTCTTCTACTTTATAAACCAGAGTGCCGCTGGAGGGAGAAGTCATATCCATGAAAATGTCCACGCCCCAATCCGGGTTGGGTTCTACCTCCGGCAGTACAGGGGGAGTAAAAATGGCGGGATCTTCCTTGCTGTTTTCCTCAAGCTGCTCCTGAGGATCCACATACACCTGCTCGGTTTCCTTGGGGCTGGTTACCAGACACAGCGCCACAAAACAGATGGCCAGCACACCCAGCAAACTGATCCAGAAGCTGGGCTTGCGGTAGTTCAGCACGGACTTAATGCGGTATTTCACACTGACTTCACCGAAGGCAACGGGGCAGGCGGCATAGTGCACCTGCTTGGTGCTGCATTTGAGCAGGGCGGCCGAGTAGGCCTTCCGTTCCTCCAGTTCCATGAACTGAACTACCCGCTCATCGCAGGCCATTTCAATGTCCTTGCATAGCAGAATATAACTGACCCAGACCAGGGGATTGAACCAGTGCAGCGTCAGCGCCAGAAATCCGATCATTTTGATCCAGTGATCGCCCTTGTCTAAATGGGTGCGCTCGTGGGCCAGAATCTGCTCCCGGGTATTTCCGGACATGCCAGTGGGGATGTAAATCTTGGGCTTGATAAAGCCCAGCACAAAGGCGGTATCAATCCGGTCAGACTCCCATCCGCCGGGAACCTGCACCGCATCCTGCACTTTTTTGCGCAGATGCAGATAGGACCAGAAGCTGTAAACGGCGATGGCCACCGCCACTGCCACCCATACAAAGGGCAGCGCTTTGGACAGGTTCAAAGAAATGGGAAGGGTGATGCTTTTCGGCTGCAGGCTGAATCCGCTCTGTACGGGAATGGGCATCAGCAGCCGCAATCCAGCCAGCACCCACAGAAAGCAGATGAATTTTTTCGGTGTTTTCCGCAGCACCAGCCGCAGCAGCAGAACCGCCAGAATGACGATGCTGCCATGAAAGCTGGCGGTCAGCACATTCTGAAAAAAGGCAGTCATAGTTTATTCCTCCTGATAGCTGTCAATCAGCGCCTGCAGCTGGTTAACGTCCTCTTGGGATAGTTTCTTGCTCCGGGAGAAGGCGGCAATAAAGGCGGGGATAGAGCCTTCAAAGGTCTCTTCCACCATCTCTTCCAATCGGGACTTCTGGGCATCCGCTTTGGAAACCAGGGTGCTGACCATGGTGTTTTCGTTCTTGACTACACCCCGCTCCGACAGACGGCGGATAACAGTGTAGGTGGTGGCTTTGGACCAGCCCAGCTGCTCTTTACACAGAGCCACCAGTTTGGTGGAATTGATGGGTTCATTTTCCCAAAGCAACAGGCAGAAACGGTACTCGCTTTCAAAGATTTTTGGGGTTTTCATTTTGCTGCCTCCTTTTGGTATATCAGTACCGGGGACTGAAATCGTGTACGGGTTCACCGTCGCGGGTGATGTTTACACAGCCGTATACCCGGATTTCCAATCCCGGGTATTCTTCGGTACCCAGATTGCGGAACGTGTTGCCGTCAATGTTGACATCCTCGCAATTCGTAAATTCCACACCGCCGACGCTGCAATCGTAGATGTCATTGCTGACAATCTGCATATTCTTGCTGCTGTCGCCGATTACGCCCAGAGTACCGCAGCCGAACAAGCCGCAGTCCTGAACCAGAACTTCCTGGCAGTTCAGAAACCGCAAAACACCGCCAGCACAGTATCCAGGTTCTTCCGCATGACCTGCGGTAAATCCGGTAACCATAATATTGGAGCAGTTTTCAAAGTTCAGAACATTTGCGTAGCGGGGAACTGCGGAAATTACATTGTCATCGTGGCTTTCCCCGCCGCCGCGGATGGTCAGATTGGACAGGTTTGTGATATACAGCGCCGGCCCGTCAAACTCTTCAAACCAATAATAGGTATCGGTGCTTTTGACGCCGTAGCCGACGGAGGTGCTCAGGTCGATCATCTCTGCATCCAGAATGATTTCTGTATCCGAAGCGAGGGCCGCCAGGAATTCATCGGCGGTCTTGACATGTACCTGGGTTTGCTCTCCGGTAATCACCGGGGTAATTTCGGGCTCGTAGACAGCTGCAGCCTCAGTGGCGGCTTCGGCAGCGGGGAGCGTGGTCTCCGGGGCAGTAGTGGTTTCGGGGACGGTGGTTTGGGTGACGGCCTCTGTGGAGGCAACCGGTTCTGTGGTGGAAGCGCTGGGAGCGCAGCCTGCCAGCATCGTAAGTACCAGGCAACCTGCGGCGATGAAGGATACTGTCTTTTTCATAAGGGAAACTTCCTTTCCATATCGTTTGTGAAGGGGGATGGTGGATGAATTACAGAATTGGTTTAATGCATTGAACCTTTGCAAGATAAGTTTAACATATTAAACTTATCTTGTCAATCATTGTTTTATTTTTCTCTTTCTTCGCATATTTTGGTGACAGGGCAGCATCAATCCCAAGAAATTTTCCCCAAACCGATGACAAGCGTTTTTTTTTGTTGTATAATACCGAAAAACGACTAGGAGGAATCCAATGCGCATCATGGGAATTGACTACGGCGATGCACGCACAGGTGTGGCGATTTCCGACCTGCTGTGTACGCTGGTGGGGTCTGCTAAAGTTGTACCCAGCCGCAATACAGACAAAGCCATAGCCGATATTGTAAAAATTGCAGAAGAAAACCAGATAGGGGAGATCGTGGTAGGACTTCCCAAGAATATGGACGGCACCGAAGGCAGCCGGGCACAGCTGTGCCGGGAATTTGCGGACAGACTGGGGCAGGCCACCGGATTGCCTGTGGTGATGTGGGACGAGCGAAGAACCACGGTAGAAGCCCACAATATCCTGTCTCAGCACAATTACCACGGAAAGAAGCGCAAAGACACGGTGGATGCCGTTGCTGCGTCCTTGATTCTGGAAGGATATTTGAACTTCAAAAATCGATAAATTTTATGGGCCTGCCTACATCCCAATTCAGGGGACATGGGCAGGCCCGTTTTGTTAAGATGCCTTTTTCTGACGAAAGAAGATTTCCTTTATTCCTACAACAATCAACAGCACACCGAATGCCTTTTGAATCCACTTCAGATCCCAGCCGGCGCTGATCCTGGAAAACAGCACACAGGTAATGATACCGCCGAGAATGGCAGGAATCACAATTTTCCAGCAAATATGCTTTTGACGAACCCGGAGCAGACAGGAAAGAAATGCAGCAGGAAGAAAAAACAGCAGATTGATCTGTCTGGCAACGGCGTAGTCCGTATTTGCCACCAGTGTCAGCCAAAGAATCAGCAAACTCCCGCCGCCCACACCAATTCCGGAGAAAAAGCCCAAGACTGCGGTAACCAGCACGATAACCGGAAAACTCTCTAACATAAATACCGAATTCCTCCCCATAAAACGAATGCACCCAGAATCCGGTGAAGCCAAAGCACCGGTATTTTGCTGCCCCAAAAGCCTGCAGCCAGACCGCCCATGGCACTTCCGACCAGATAGGGCAGGACTTGCTTTATCTCCAAGCTGATACCTGGCGCAAAAATAAGGGTAACAACGCACAATGTCAGTGTTACACAGATGGAGCAGGGGAATATTTCTTCCTCTTTCGCAGATGTCAGCAGCCCCAGAAGCGGTACCAGTACCATCCCGCCGCCGGTGCCAAACAATCCGGTGACAATTCCGGCACAGATTCCGGCCAAAACTGCCCCCCAATATTGGTGATGAATCATAAAGATAGCCTCCATATTCAGTTTTTCCACCGAAAGCGTTCTTATCCACGATTTTCCAGATTACTGAAAATTCAAGTGGCCCGCAAGACAAAATGGAAAAAGTAATTTTTAAGGTTGACATTTGAAATAGAAATGAGTATAATATACTGGATTTCGGGGTGTGGCGAAGCTTGGTATCGCGCTTGGTTCGGGTCCAAGAGGCCTCGGGTTCGAATCCCGACACTCCGACCATAATTGCAGCCGGTTTTACAGCGAAAGTGTTGTAAAACCGGTTGCTTTTTGCTTTTGACCACAATGCAGCCTAGCGGCTTGTTGTTGGTAAGCGCAATAGAAAGACCAGGAAAATCTTTTGCTCGTTGTGACCAAATTGGATTATCTTCTGTCTATATCAGTGAAGGAGCCTTATCAATAAGAGAAAGGGGATACCCATGGACGACCAACAGATCATAGAACTTTATTGGAATCGGTCGGAGTCTGCCATTACAGAAACTGCGGCTCGCTACGGTAGGTTTTGCTACCACATTGCTTACCGCATTCTGGCAAATCGGGAAGACAGCGACGAGTGCGTCAATGATACATATTTTCGGGTGTGGGAAGTGATTCCACCCACCCGGCCTAACCTTTTTTCTGCCTTTCTGGGGAAGATTACCCGAAACCTAGCCTTAAATCGGTACGCTTTCCAGACAGCGGAGAAACGTGGCGGCAGTCAGATACCCTTAGCCTTAGAAGAGTTAGGCGATTGCATCCCGGGCGGGAGAGCACCAGAACAGGTAGCCCAGGACAGGGAATTGGCGGAGGCCTTGAATCGATTTCTGAGAGAACTTTCTGCTGAAAATCGGAAAATCTTTTTACAGCGTTACTGGAATCTAATGCCGGTAAAGGACATCGCTATAACTTATGGCATATCCCAAAGTAATGTGAAAATGTCTCTGATGCGTACACGAAAGAGATTAAGAAATTTTCTGGAAAGGGAGGGAATCTGGGTATGAAGGAAGAACGTCTTTTGACGGTTCTGGGAATGATCGACGATACCTTTGTGGAAGAGTTATATAGATCCGAAGAAGAACGACCTTCCAACCCGGTTTCCAAGCGAAAAATCCGAGTCTATTTCCTCGTTGCTGCGATTATCCTGCTTTTGGCTGCCTGTGGAGTTAAAGCAGTTGCGATTTTGGAGGAAAATTGGTTTCCCCAGTATTTTTCTGAAAAGTATAGAGACGATGCCGAAGAGATGATTTCAGAAAATCAAAGGGAACTGCTTGAACAAGGCTTGGTTCCCATCGGGCAGAGCGTCACCTGCAATGGGTATACCCTGACCCTGGAATCTGCACTCAGCGATGGCTACCGATCTTTCCTGAAATTTCGGCTTACGGCACCGGAAGGAGTTGATTTGGATGGGGCGCGGTACAATCTGGAAGGCTTATCCCAAATTACCCATGCTGATGGAAAAGAAATTGAGTTTTCTATGGAAGGCGGGGACGAGTATTCCTTACCGGATCGGAAGGATCCTGACAACACGGTTGCCATCTTATATGAATCCTCTGTTGTCCCGCAGACAGACAGCGCAGAAAAAATGAAATTGGGAACCGTTTGGAACATAACCATAACCAACGTTTATGAATATGCCATTCGGGAGGATAATGCAGAGCAATATTATGATCTTCGTAAAGAGATTTCCGGAGAATGGTCCTTCCACTTTACCTTTGATGAAAATACCCTCCTTGGGCAGGAACAGGAAATTCTGGAAGACCCTATTTATTGCCTGGGCAAACGTATCCTGTGGGAACGCAGTTTTCCGGTTATTGTAAAAATTACCTCGTACAAAATTCGTGCGTTTGGCGCAACGCTGCGTTTTGAAATGCCTCTGCTGGGGGTCTGGGAAGGAGTGGAACACGGCCCGGTTTTCATCTTCCTCAAGGACGGTACGGTGGTAGAAGGACATTTTCGGGCAGGATTCAATCGTGGGGATTACTGGGAAAATAACTATGAATTCCCCATTCCCATTACGCCGGAGGACATTTCCTATGTTCAGTTTCCAGGCGGGCTGAAAGTTTTTCTAACCGATGAGGAAAAATAGCTTGTGCTTCCGACTACCCCAAGGTTCCTGTAGGTGCCAAATTCGAACGGAAGGAGAAAAATCAGCAGTTACACATCCGTTTTGATCGAAATGTTAACTTCAATCGTGTATAATAAAAATAAAAGCAGTAGTGCATTGTTTGAAATATTTTTCTTGTAATTTCCCCACAAAAGTGAAGGAGTGTGTTCAATGAGAACAAGAATATCGATATATTTGCTATCATTACTTGGTGTAGTTAGTTTGCTTTCCATCCTTATTGGAACGCAGCACATTTCTGCGGTTGAAGAAAAATATGATAGTCTAGCAATGAGCAAGATTGAGGAGCTTATCTCTGCCAATGGAGAGGATTTCTACGCTTATATGGACCTGGATCAGGCTCAAGAGGAACTCAAACCTGTTATCTTAGAGGCACGGAGAAGAATCATTTTTGATTCTTCTTGGGTTTCAGATGAGATTAATGGACGAATTCTGGATGAGGATGGGAATGTAATCGAAGAAGTTCCGCATTTTTCTGAGGTATTTCCCGAGGATTGGGAGCTTCCTTCGGTGTGACCACGAATGCCATGTCAAAGGATGATTTCCCAAACTGCCGAAATCCCTATGAATAACTGCAAATAGCCATTTTGGCCGGAAGCGGAGAGATTCTGCTTCCGGCTGATGTTTTTTGGAAAAAGAGGTTGACAATCCTGTCTACTGATAGTAGAATATAATTGTCTACTAGCAGTAGAATAAAGGAGGTGCAGAAAATGCCTGAATACAAATTGGGGGAGATTGAATCCCTGTTTGCTGATATTATATGGAGCAATGAGCCCCTTAGTTCCCGTCAGCTGGCAGAACTTGCGGAAAAATCCCTGCAATGGAAGCGTACTACAACCTACACCATTTTGAAACGGCTTTGCGACCGGGGACTGTTTCAAAATCAAGGCGGCACGGTAACATCCTGCGTCAGCCGCCAGGAATTTTACGCCCGGCAAAGCGAGAAGTTTGTTGACGATACCTTCGGCGGCTCTCTTCCGGCTTTCCTTGCCGCTTTCGGCAGCTGCAAGAAGCTGTCCCAGTCCGAAATTGACGAAGCCCAGAAGCTGATTGACGCTATGCGGGGGTGAGAATATGGAAACCGTATTTTCTCAGGTTTTGAACATGAGTCTTACCGGCAGTGCGGTGATTCTGGTGGTAATTCTTGCCCGGCTGCTTCTGAAGCGCTTTCCCAAGATTTTTTCCTATACCTTATGGGCAGTGGTGCTGTTTCGGCTGCTGTGCCCGGTGTCTGTGAGCGCTTCCTTGTCCATGCTGGACTGGTTTCAGCCAGAGGTAACCACCGTTTCGGAAAGAACCAGCGCCGTGTCCTATCTTCCGGTGCGCTATGTGTATACCAGTGAAAAGGATAACCTGCCGCAGCCAACGCCCCCGCAGGAGACAGACACCCATCCTTCCCAAGAGAAAACCAGCCCATCCGTATCCGTTATGACCGTAGCGGCGTATCTCTGGGCGGCGGGGGTATTCTTGATGGTGCTGCGCAGTGTTATCCAGTACCTGAGCCTTCGCCGGAAACTGGTAAGCGCCATTGTGTACCGTGGGGAAGTGTATCTGGCGGATTACATTGATACCCCCTTTGCCTTGGGTATCCTGCGTCCCCGGATTTATCTTCCATTCCAAATTCCCGAAGAGGAACGGCGTTATATCATTGCCCATGAGCGCCACCATATCCGCCGGGGCGATCATGTGATGAAACTTCTGGCTTACGGCGCACTTTGTATCCACTGGTTTAACCCGTTGGTCTGGACAGCCTTCCTTCTGGCGGGAAAAGACATGGAAATGAGCTGTGATGAAGCGGTAATTCGCAAACTGGGAGAACATATCCGGGCGGATTATTCTGCCACGCTTCTGCGCATGGCTACACATAAGCACACCATCGCAGCTTCGCCCCTGGCCTTTGGCGAGGGAGATACGAAAGGACGGATTCAAAATATGGCACATTGGAAAAAGCCTAAACTTTGGGTCAGTGTCTTGTGTCTGGCGCTTTGTATCGCTGTGTTTGCTGCCTGTGCGGTGAATCCTGCAAAGGAAGAAAGTAACCCACCGGCAGCTGTAAGTGAGATTCCCAGCACGCCGGAGACGACAGCCCCAACCCAGCCGTCGGTAGAAGAAACACAGCCGACCTATCAATCCGAATTTACCAACCGTGACGGCAGAGTCTTCTTCCACATCGATGCCCCCATGCCCCAGGAGATTGAAGAAGGTGTGATTCTGGAAGCCGTACCCCACTATCTGACAGAGGAAGATGTGAAGCGGGCTGCTTACGCCATCTTCGGAGAGGACGCTTATTTTACGGAAGCGCCCCCGCAGTTTGAACTCTACACCGAAACCCGGGAGCAGCTGGAAGCCGCTATTGAGCGGATGAAGCCGTACACCACCCCGGAAGCCTGGGAGTATCTTATGGGATCGAAGGAAGCTGCGGACCAGGAACTGGAAAAACAGATTCTGGAAGAGAATGCTGCCATGACATCTGAACTGATAGTGTCTTATCAGAAAAGCCTGGATAACTTCCGCCTAGATTTTCCGGAGGAACCCTGTAAATGGACTTGGAAGAAAGATGCGTATTATTGTTATGCACCGGAACACGTTAGTGAGAGGGAGCTTGCCGGGCGTAATGATTCCATTCGAGCCTTTGTAGAGGCAGATGGAGTCTCATATGAATTCAATGCGTCTACCAGAGATGAAGAAGACTTCAAAATCAACATTATTAGCGCCTGGCCCAGTTGGCCTGCGGGATGGTTTGAAGTGGACGACAAACTCCTGCGCCGCAATCTGTGTGAAGAGGAGCCGACCCAGGAGCAGATTGCCCAAGCCTGTGCGGAAGCAGAACGCATTCTGAAGGATATGCAGTTGGGGCAGTGGCAGATTTCTGATGCCTATGTGGAGCTGAATACCTACACCAATACCGACATAATATTGTACGAAATCTGCATCCAGGCAGTTCCGGTATTGGAAGGCGGCGCTGATGTTAGAAGAGGACAGCATGGGAATATCAACCAGGCCTCTGAAGATCCGGCGCCGGATAATTACTACCTGACCCGGGCAGAATTCCAGTTTGCCCCCAATGGGGAATTGTTCGGATTGGATTTTCGGTCTCCCATGGATACCACGGTGGTCAGCAGGACCAATGCAGTCTACTCGGTGGCGGATTTGCTGAAGTTGGCGGAAGAAACCCTGAAAAATGCTGACATCAATGGCTACGGATGGGATGTAGATGAAATGGAGTACGAGGAGGCTAAATGCGATGTGATCATTTCGGACATTCAAACCGGAATGGCCCGAGTCCGGGTGGAGGGAACAGAGGATACCTATCAATATGTTCCGGTGCTGTCGCTGATTGGCACGTGTACCTATACGTTGGATGGCGGCTACCAGAGGGAGTCGGGATATGGCAAACCACAAAATATCCTCACCATCAATGCCCTTGACGGCAGCATCATCGACAACCCGGGAGCGCCGGAAGCCTGATCCCGTTACCGGAAGGAAAACAAATAAAAGCGGTCTTGAAACTAATGTTTCAAGACCGCTTTCCGCATATATTACAGGGATTCTTTCTGCAGAAGTTCCAGCAGTTCCTGGGTTGTCTGGGCAATGGCCGCAGCGCCGGCTTCCAGCATTTCATCAATCTCCCCATAGCCCCAGCTGACGCCGATGGTAGGGATACCGTGGGCCTTGGCACCGATGACGTCGTACTTGGTATCACCAACCATTACCATGTTTTCAGCGCTTCCGTTTTGCTCCAGCAGGTAGGCAATCACAGCCTCTTTGGAACTGCGGGAGGTATCCATGGAGGCGCCGCAGATTCTGTCAAAATACCGTGCCAGATCAAAATGCTCCAGAATCTCCACCGCCATAGGCTCCGGCTTGGATGTGGCCACGAACAGCTTGTGGCCCTGGGCTTTCAGAGTTTCCAGCAATTCCGGGATGCCGGGGTAGGGGGCGTTCTCAAATTTGCCGATGGGGATATAACGGCTGCGGTAAATTTTCGTGGCGTTCTCCAGCTGGTCGGCAGGCACTCCGAAGCGGAGGAAGGTATCGTGCAGGGGCGGGCCAACAAAGACCCGCAATTCCTCCCGGGAGGGAATTGCAATGCCGTAATGCTCCAGGGCAGGGATCACGCTGTTGATGATTCCCTCGCCGGAATCGGTCAAGGTTCCGTCTAAATCAAACAAAATCGCTTTTTGCATAATGGATATTCCTTTCGTGTGGGATTAAGCCAGCAAGAAGTCCGACAGCAGCATCAGACAAAATCCTGCCAGCAGAGCATAGGTTGCGCCGCTCTCGGCGCCGTGGGCGTGGGTTTCCGGAATCATTTCGTCACTGATGACATACAGCATGGTTCCTCCGGCAAATGCTAAGGCAAAGGGAAGAATGGCAGTTGCCACACTGACCGTCAGATAACCCACCAGAGTTCCGATGACTTCCACCAAACCGGTGGCAAAGGCAATGACGAATGTCCGTTTGGGCTTGATGCCGGCAGCCAGCATGGGAGCGATGATGACCATGCCTTCCGGGACATTTTGCAGAGCAATGCCGCCGGCGATCAGAAGCGCATCGGCATTGTTACCGGAACCGAAGCTGACACCAGCTGCAATGCCTTCGGGCAGATTGTGAATGGCAATGGCGGAAACAAAGAGCAGAACCTTATCCAGGTTTGCGCTGCCAGGGTGATGCTCTGTATCCCCGCCGGCCAGATGGTGCAGATGGGGCACCAAGCGGTCAATCAAATTCAGGCAAACTGCGCCGGCAAAGATTCCGGCGATGGTGATGACAATTCCCATATCCCCGCCGTAATCCAGGGATGGGAGAATCAGACCCAGCACAGCAGCAGCCAGCATAACACCGGCGGCAAAGGCCAGCACCACGTCACTGAACCGGTGAGAAATTTTTTTGAACGCAAAACCAATCAAAGCACCCAGTACCGTTGCACCGCCAACGCCCAGGGCTGTTAAAAAAACCAGCTTCATACGCACCTCCTAGTATTTGCGTCTCATTATACCATATGTGCCGGAAAGATACAATGTTTTTGCGTAATTGCTGATAATTTACAATTTTGGAAAGGGCAAATTTGAATAGCAATTTGCAAAAGGATAATGCGGAAAATCCCCCAAAGACGCTGCATTTGTGTACCACAGCGGCCTTCGGGGGATTGTTTTAATGCTTTTCAAATCGGCGGGCGTACCCGCATTTGCGGCAGAGTTCCTCAGCCGCTTTTCTTCTGCCAAATCCCTGGTAGATTGCCTGTGCTCGGGGCGTGGCTAAGATCTGTTCCAGGGAATCGGAAAACAGATTCCCCAGGGCCAGATCTCCCTCGTGGTCCAGACAGCAGGGAACCACGGTGCCATCACAGAGGATACCAATTTGATCTCGCAATCCGTAGCAGAATACCTGTTCTTCGCCTTCCGGCGCCGTAAGATCCGGCCAGTCAAATTTTTCGCCATATTCCAGGAAAATCCGGTTTCCAATTTCGGTTCCTCGCCGCTGCACATTCCAGGGTTTTGGAAAGACTGCTTCCATAGCAGAAAGTATTTCTTCATTCCGTGCTTCGGTGCCGCCTTGATTCCACAGACGATATACCACCAGTTTTTGCCCTTGCGCTGCTTGTCCAAAGGAGAAGCAGCGGTGCAGATATTCAGAAAATGGAATATCCAAATCATTCGCCTCGAAAGCGTGCAGGGATATGTTGACTTTGTGCAGAGCGCTTGCCTGCAAGAGCGTTTCCTGCTGCTTTGCCAGCAATGTGCCGTTGGTAGTCAGAATTACTTTGAAGCCAAACTGTCCGGCAAGAGACAAAAATTCTGCCAGCTTGGGGTGGCAAAGCGGCTCACCCATAATGTGAAAATACAGAAAATCCGTCCACGGCCGCAGCTTCGGCAAAAGAGATGCAAATTCCGCCTCCGTCATAATCTGACGCTTCCGCTGGGTACCGGGGCAAAAACTGCATCGCAGGTTGCAGATGTTGGAGATTTCTACATAGATTTTTTGAAAACGTCTCATAAGACTCCTTAACTTGTGTTTTCTACCAGTATAGCATAACCATCTTGGGCTTTCAACGAGACGGACAGCTTTACGGACTTTTTTCACACAGGATTTCTTTTGCCAAAAGCCGACAAGCGCTTTGTGATAAACTGGCTGTAGGGACAGAATGTCCGGATACGCAGCCGAATTTGGAAGAACAGGGGAGGATTTCGATGACGAAAAAACGCATACGATGGCTTCATCTATTCTTGGCAGTAGAGTGCATCTTCTGTCTGTTCCTTTTCTGCGTCCCACTACAGGTGTGTGGTCAGGATAGAATACCGGACATAGAAGAAACACAGAATCAGATTCTTCTCTGCAATTACCAGCCTGGGTCCGAAGCAAACGGAAAAAGCGACACCATTCTCCCTGGCATTTCCCGTCAGCAAATTACAACCGTCGGCGGTCTATTGGTTCTTTGCGCAGGCGGACTGATCCTCAGCAATCATAAGAAATGGATGTGATGCTGCTTGAAACGAAAGAGGCAGTTGATATGGATTCTGTTTCTGATCGAAGTTGTGGGGTTTCTGTTTGGAGCAGGGAAGAGAATAGAATGGAAAGTCTTTTTCGAAAGCAGAAACTACCTAACAACAGTTCAGGAAGAAACCCTGAGCAACAAAAGACAGCCAAGTGAAGTAAGCCAAGAGTGGAACTTACAAAGAACATCACAGAGTCAGGTCAAGATGCAGACCACAACGCTTACCCAATCTCTTACAAAACTATTGATTCTATCCATTACGCTTCCGCTGAGCACCGCTGGGCTGGTACTTACGGCATTAAATATTCGCAGGGACAGGAAAAGATAAAGAAAAGAGGCTGGATGTGCTCCAGCCTCTTTATTGGGTTTGGTTAATCCAGATCTACGTAATCCATGGAGATCCAGCCCTTGTCGATGTTGCCCCAGGTGGTATCGCCAACCGTGACTTCATACAGAATTGTGACACGATCACCGGAGTTCAAGCTGCCGACAGCGCCGTAGCCAGTGCCGGGACCGCTGCGGATATTCAGGTTGTCACCAGTGATGGTGCCTTCCTTATCGTTGCCGGTGCCGGAGCCATCTACATAGACATAGTCCATAGAGATCCAGCCGTTCTTGATGCAGCCCCAGGTGGTGCCGTTATAAGTAAACTGCTCCAGAATATCGACCCGATCGCCGGCATTCAGACTGCCGACAGAACCATAGCCAGTGCCGGGACCACTGCGGACGTTCAATGCATTTCCGGTAACAATACCGCCGGTAGCCTTGGAACCCTTGGTGCCATCCTGATACACATAGTTCAGGCTGATCCAGCCATCTTTGGTACGGCCCCAGTCACCGCTCTTTTCCAGAATTTCCACACGGTCACCAAAGGACAGGCTGCCAACCTTGGTACCCTCCGTGCTGGCGCTGCTGCGAATATTCAGTTCAGATGCGGTAACGATGCCCTTAAACTGTACTGTAGTGCTGCCGTTACCGGTTGTATTGCCGCCGGTATTTCCAGTATTGCCAGTGTTTCCGGTGCCAGTGCCGGTAGAGCTGCCGCTGGTATTGACGTACTCCATTTTAATCCAGCCCTTGTTGGTGCGGCCCCATCCATTCTTGGTTTCCAGAATGGTAACCACATCGCCCTTGTTATAAGAGCCCTGAATCGTACCATTGGTGCTGGCTTCGCTGCGGATACGCAATTCGCTTGCGGTAATCACACCCTTGATGTTGGTGGTATTGTTATTGGTAGTGGTATTGCCGCTGCTGCCAGTGGGTTCCGTGGTAGCAGGAGGCGTAGTCTCGCCGCCGGCAGGGGTGCTGGTATCGCTGCCTTCATTGCCGTCAGTGGGAATGTCCATCTTCACATATTCCATAACGATCCATCCGGCTTGGGGAGAGATGATGTACGCCCAGTTAATACCAACCAGTTCTTCCCGACGGCTGATTTCTACTCTGTCACCGGGGTTCAGGGTACCAACAACATTGGCTTCCGTGCTGGGTGAACTGCGGATGTTAATCTGGCTGATGACAGTGGCAGTATTTTCATTAATCTCGGCTGCCTCTGTAGTAGGGGGAGTCGTTGACTGTGTAGTAGAGGAAGGGGTGGTTTCCAAGTCCAGTTTCGGCGCCTCCGTGGTTTCATCAGGTGAACCCAGGCAGCCGGTGAACAGTGTAGACACCAGGCAAAGCACCAGGATCAGACTCAGCAGTTTGCTGAGTGAATGATATTTGGAGAAATTCATGGTGTTACCTCACTTTCGTCTCATTTCTCACATGTATTATAGCGGCAAGGGGGGGCGGTTGTCAATAGTGTAAGAATTTCTTAATAAATTTCCAAGGAAGATAGTGGAAATTCTACGGTAAATGCTTGACAAATCATGGAAATTGATGATAAAATAGCCGGGAAATTGAATATCGCGATGAACGGAAAGAGTAGCGCAGTCAGCGCCATAGAGAGCCTGGGTCACCGGCTGAAAGCCTGGGTGGATGTCGTCTGCGGGAAAGTGCGTCCGGGAGCGAACAAAGCGATCCAAAGTGATAAATGAGAGTGGAACCGCGGACTTGCCCCGCCTCTTGTACATAGATTGTGCAAGGGGTCTTTATTTTTTTAATGATTTGGAGGAAATACTATGTATCTTTATAACTCACTGTCTCATAAAAAGGAGCTGTTTGTGCCCAATGATCCCAACCTGGTAAAAATGTACACCTGTGGTCCTACAGTGTACCACTATGCCCACATCGGCAACCTGCGTACTTATATTATGGAGGATGTGCTGGAAAAATCACTGCGGTATCTGGGTTATCCTGTCAAGCGGGTCATGAATATTACGGACGTAGGCCACCTGGCATCCGATGCGGATACCGGCGAAGACAAAATGGTCAAGGGCGCCAAGCGGGAAAATAAAACCGTCATGGAGATTGCAAAATATTATACCGATGCCTTCTTTGCTGATTGCGACAAGCTGAATATCAAGCGCCCCGATGTGGTAGAGCCAGCTACCAACTGCATTGATAACTATATCCACATGGTGCAGACCCTGCTGGAGAAGGGAAAGGCATATATTGCCGGAGGAAATGTCTATTTCGATACCTCCACACTGGAAAAATATTATGTTTTTAACGACCATGATGAAGAAGACCTGGCAGTCGGTGTCCGGGAAGGCGTGGAAGAGGACACCAACAAAAAGAATAAAAATGACTTTGTCCTTTGGTTCACCAAATCCAAATTTGAAGACCAGGCCCTGAAGTGGGACTCTCCCTGGGGTGTGGGCTATCCTGGCTGGCACATTGAATGCTCCTGCATTTCCATGAAACACCTGGGGGAAGACCTGGATATTCACGCCGGCGGCATTGACAATGCATTCCCTCATCACACCAACGAGATTGCCCAGTCGGAAAGCTATTTGGGCCATAAGTGGTGCAACTACTGGTTCCATGTCCACCATCTGAATACTGATACCGGTAAAATGAGCAAATCCAAGGGAGAATTCCTGACAGTTTCCTTGTTGGAGCAGAAAGGCTATGATCCCATGGTCTACCGCCTGTTCTGCCTGCAGAGTCACTACCGCCGGAATCTGGTCTTCTCCTGGGAGAACCTGGACAATGCTGTGGTGGCCTATGAGAAACTGATCGCCCGGATTGCATCGCTGAAAGATGGGGGAGAAGTGGACAAAGAGGCATTTGACCAGCTGAAACAGCGGTTTGTGAATGCCCTAAACGGCGACCTGAATACTTCTGTAGCGGTCACTTCTTTGTACGATGTATTGAAGGCAAAGTGCAGCGATGCCACCAAACTGGCACTCCTGGCAGATTTTGACCAAGTGCTGTCCCTGAACTTGCTGAGTGCTGCTGAGAAATATCGGGAAAAGCAGAACCAACAGGCCCAGGACAGCGCTGACCCGGAGATTGATGCTCTGGTGGTAGCCCGTACGGAAGCAAAAAAGGCGAAGAACTTTGCAGAAGCCGACCGGATTCGGGACGAATTGAAAGCCCAGGGCATTGAAATCATTGATACTCCCCAGGGCAGCAAGTGGAGAAGAGTATGAAGCTGCTGATTTTAGACGGCAACAGCGTGATTAACCGGGCCTTCTTTGGTGTAAAGCCCTTGACTACCCGTGACGGTCTTTACACCCATGCTATTTATGGCTTCCTCAATATTTTGGAACGGATGGACAAGGAGGAGCAGCCCGAGGCCATTTGCGTGGCCTTTGACCTCCACGGCCCTACCTTCCGGCATGAAAAGTACGACGGCTATAAAGCAAACCGCCATGGCATGCCGGAAGAGCTGGCCATGCAGATGCCCGTCATGAAGGACGTACTGCGGGCGATGAATATCCCCATCTACGAATGTCAGGGCTGGGAAGCTGACGACGTGATCGGAACAGTGGGAAAAATTTGCTCCCAGCAGGGGTGGGAGTGCGTCATTGCTACCGGCGACCGGGATTCCCTGCAGCTGATTGATGAGCACGTCCATGTAAAGCTGGTCATTTCCAAACCGGGCAATACCACCGCTTCGCTGTATACCGAGGAAAAGTTCCGGGAGGAGTACGGTTTTGAGCCGAAAAAACTGATTGATTTGAAGGCACTGATGGGAGATTCCTCTGACAACATCCCGGGTGTTGCCGGTGTCGGCCCGAAAACGGCAACGGATTTGCTGCTGAAATTCGGCAGCCTGGATGGGGTTTATGCCCACCTGGATGATCCTGGCATCCGCCCGAAACTGCGGGAAAAACTGGAGGCAGGAAAGGAAAATGCCTACCTTTCCTTTGACCTGGCCACCATCCGTCCGGAAGCTCCCATAACCTTCTCACCTTTGGATGCCATTGTCCAGCCATATAACCGGGCGGAGCTGTATGCCCTGTTTCAGAAACTGGAATTTGTGCGGCTCATTGATAAATACGGCTTACGGGGTGCGGAACTGGAAACCGCAAAACCGGAAGTGAAGCAAAATGTTCTTCCTCGGGTTGATGGGATGCCCGAGAGTGTCAAATCCTGTGCGGTTTACCTTGCGCCGGATGGCAGTGTTGGCTTTGCCTGGGAAAGTGGTGTCTGGGCGCTCACGCCTATGGAAGTGCAGATGCATCCGATTTCTCTGGTAGGGAAAGACTTGATTCTTCACGACAGCAAGGATGCTTACCACCGACTGGACAGCCTGGGAATTTCCTGGGACCGCTGCGTTTTTGATACGGCTTTGGCAGCTTATGATCTGAACCCTTCTCAGTCGGATTACCCGGTATCCAAACTGACGGTTAACTTCCTGGGCCAGAGCGTGGAGGATGGAGATGCTGTCGGATGCGCCGAAGCGCTTTGGAATCTGCGCCCGGTTTTGGAAGCGGAACTGGAAAAGAATACCATGCAGCAGCTGTATCAGCAGATCGAGCTTCCTCTGTGTACGGTACTTTACCGGATGGAAAAGCGGGGGATCTGTGTAGACCGGAGCAAGCTGGAGCAGTTCGGCCAGATGCTGGCTCAGCGGATTTCGGACTGCGAAACCCTGATTTATTCCTATTCCGATACGAAGTTCAATATCAATTCCACCAAACAGCTGGGTGAACTGCTGTTTGAAAAGCTGGGACTGCCGCCGGTGAAGAAAACCAAAACCGGCTACTCTACCAATGTGGAAGTCCTGGAGAAACTGAAAAATCAGCATCCCATTATCCCAGCGATTATGGACTATCGGATGCTGACGAAATTGAAGTCCACCTACGCCGACGGGCTGATTAAGGAAATCCGGGATGACGGACGGGTGCACACCACCTTCCAGAATCTGGTAACCGCTACCGGCCGCCTGTCCTCTACGGAACCGAATCTGCAGAATATTCCCGTGCGGACAGATTTGGGAGCGGAGATCCGCAAAATGTTTGTGCCCAAGCCTGGATGCGTCCTGGTGGATGCGGACTACAGCCAGATTGAACTGCGGGTGCTTGCACATATTGCTGACGATGCAACCATGCAGGAATCCTTCCGCAATGGTACGGATGTCCACGCTGCCACAGCAGCCCAGGTATTTGGTGTGCCGGTGGAAAGCGTTACACCGCTGCAGCGCCGTCATGCCAAAGCGGTCAACTTCGGCATTGTGTATGGCATCAGTGAGTTCTCTTTGGCGGAGGACATCGGTGTCAGCCGCTACGAGGCCAAGCGCTATATTGACAGCTACTTGGATCACTACAGTGGCGTTCGCACCTATATGAAATCGGTTGTGGAAGATGCCAAGAAGCGCGGCTATACCGAAACCCTGTACCATCGCAGACGCTATATTCCGGAACTGACCAGCAGCAATTTTAATGTGCGCAGCGGTGCAGAGCGCATTGCGCTGAATACCCCCATCCAGGGAACGGCAGCGGACATTATCAAGCTGGCCATGATCCGTGTGGAACAGGCACTGGAAGAACATTATCCGGAGGCAAAACTGCTTTTGCAAGTCCATGACGAATTGATTGTGGAATGTCCGGAAGAGCTGGCGCAGCCCGTTTCCCAACTGGTCAGCCGGGAAATGGAAACCGTTGCCAAGCTGGAAGTACCCTTGACAGCGGAAGCCAAATCTGGAAAGAGCTGGTACGACGCAAAATGAGAATCGTTATGATGGAATCATGCCACGTTCCCCAGGTGGCGGCTTTGGAGAAGCTCTGCTTTTCTGATCCCTGGAGCGAAAACAGCGTGGCATCGGAATTGAAAAACGAACTGTCCTGCTGGCTGGTGGCCTTGGATGGGGACACAGTTGCCGGATATGTGGGCTCTCAGACGGTTCTGGGAGAGACGGATATGATGAATTTGGCAGTCTCCCCAGAATACCGACGCAAAGGAATTGCCAAAGCTCTGGTCAATGCCCTGGTAGAGCAGCTGAAACAGCGGGAAAGTCACTGCCTGACATTGGAAGTCCGTCTTTCCAATGAACCTGCCAGGACTCTGTATGAATCTTTGGGAT
Source organism: uncultured Oscillospiraceae bacterium (assembly GCA_944387145.1). Classification (GTDB taxonomy): domain Bacteria; phylum Bacillota; class Clostridia; order Oscillospirales; family Oscillospiraceae; genus Faecousia. Next base: position 24,551 of record CALXDU010000001.1, read on the forward strand.
TCGTCCAGATTGGCAGACGCCCAGGGTATTATCATAACCCCAAAGAGGATGGATTGATCCTGCGAAAGGAGTGGGAAATTTGAATATTCTGGCTGTGGAATCCTCTTGTGATGAAACTGCGGTAGCCATTGTCAAAGATGGCAGGGAGGTCTTGTGCGACTGCATTGCCTCTCAGGTAGATCTGCATCGGATTTACGGTGGCGTGGTGCCGGAGATTGCATCCCGGAAGCACATGGAGGCAATTTACGGTCTGGCTGACCAGGCGCTGGAGCAAACCGGACTGAGCCGGGAACAGATCGATGCCGTTGCGGTCACCTATGCACCGGGACTGATTGGCGCTGTGCTGGTGGGCGTGAATTTTGCCAAGGCCGCCGCACTGGCCATGGGAAAGCCGCTGATTCCGGTACACCATATCCGCGGACACATTGCTGCCAACTATCTTGCCTACCCACAACTGGAGCCGCCGTTTTTGTGCCTGGTGGTTTCCGGAGGACACACCATGCTGGTGGAGGTCCAGGACTATACCAAAATGAACATCCTGGGAACGACCCTGGACGATGCCGCAGGAGAGTGTTTTGACAAGGTGGCCCGAGTATTGGGAATGCCGTATCCCGGCGGTGCTGCTCTGGATAAGATGGCACGGCAGGGACATCCGGAAAAGTATGCTCTGCCTCGGAGCAAACCTGGAGAAAATCCCTATAATATGAGTTTTTCCGGTCTGAAAACTGCGGCTCTGAACCTGATTCACCACGCCCAGCAGGTCGGGGAAGAACTGGACGTACCCAGTTTGTGCGCTTCTTTTTCACAAGCGGTGTCGGACACCCTGGTGCCCCGGGTGGTCATGGCGCTGGAACAGACTGGCTATCGCAAAATTGCGGTAGCCGGCGGTGTGGCTGCCAATTCCCGTATCCGGGAAGATGTGCTTGCTGCCGCAAAAAAATTGGGAGCGGAAGTGTACATGCCGCCGATGAGCCTGTGCGGCGACAACGGCGCCATGATTGGCGCTCAGGCATACTACGAATATCTGGCTGGCAATGTCGCAGATATGAGCCTGAATGCCTATGCTACTAAGTCGATTTTGGGTGAAGCATTATAAGAAAAAGTGAGGACAGGTCCGTGTCCTCACTTTTTGTATATTGTATGAATGAATATTGAACTGAATATGTTCTATTTGTGGTATCAGGTCTAAAAAGTTGCAAAATTGTTAAATAAATATGTATTTTCCGAATCAATATAAATTTCTATACCGGAAAACCTGTGGAAAAGCCTGTGGAAACTGTGTATAACATTCTGTATATACAGCGGGGGAGCCTCGAAAACCGTCGAATCAGGAACTTATAAATTCACCACATTCTGGGGCGCTCCTGCCAGGAAGCAGCGAATATTCTCCACAACGCAGTCCAGCAGCCGCTGGCGACTTTCCACCGGTGCCCAGGCGATGTGGGGGGTAATGATGCATTTTTCACAGTTCAGCAGGGGATTGTCAGAGTGCATCGGCTCCTGGGAAACAACATCCACAGCAGCGCCCCGGAGTTTTCCGGAATCCAAAGCCCGAACAAGCGCGGCCTCATCGATCAGTCCACCCCGGGAGGTATTGATCAGCATGGCGCCATCTTTCATTTTGGCCAGAGTATCGGCGTTGATGATTTTCTCCGTTGCGGGGAACAAGGGACAGTGCAGGGAAACAATATCACTGCGGCGCAGCAGGGTATCCAGATCTACATATTCTGCAATTTCCCGCCCGGCATCCGTTTCGCTGCGGCTGTATGCCAGCACCTGCATGCCAAAGGCTTTTGCCAGCTGTCCCACAGCCCGTCCAATCCGGCCAAAGCCTACAATGCCGATGGTTTTTCCAGCCAGTTCTGTCTGGGGGGTCAGCCAGTAGCAGAAGGTGCTGCTTTTGACCCAATCTCCCTGGCGAACCGACTGGTTGTGCAGTCCGATTTGATGACACAGCTCCAGAATCAGAGCAATGGTAAATTGGGCAACAGCGGCAGTGCCGTAGGAAGGGACATTGGTCACAGGAATTCCCCGCTTAGCGCAGGCTTCGCAGTCGATGACATTGTACCCTGTGGCCTGGACGCAGATCAGCTTGATATTGGGACAGGCGGACAAAATCTTTTCCGTAATTGGAACTTTGTTCACTACCACAATCTCACTGTCACCGATTCGCTCAATGGCTTCTTCTTCGGTGTCTGTCCGCTGGTACAGTGTCATTTCCCCAAATTGGCGGATGCAGTCGTAGGACAGATCGCCGGGATTCAAAGCGTTTCCATCAAGAATGACAATTTTCATGGGAATTCCTCCAATCACTTGCATTATGCATCTATTTTTGTTAGGATGAAAGAAAAAACTGTGTGAGGTATGTATGGAAATCCTGTTTGCAGATAAGGATATTGTCGTGTGCATCAAACCGCCACGGGTTCTGTCTACGGATGAACCGGGAGGTCTGCCGGAACTTGTGCGTCAGGCATTGGGGGACCCCGGCGCAGATGTTCGGACGGTGCACCGCCTTGACCGAGTGGTCAGCGGTGTGATGGTACTGGCCAGAAACCCCCAGGCGGCATCAGAACTGTCCCGGCAAATCCGGGAAGATCAATTTCAAAAAGAATACCTGGCCATTCTGCATGGCTGCCTGGAGGAACAGCAGGGAACCCTGACTGACCTTCTGGTTCGGGATAAGGCAAGAAAAATGACCCTGGTTGCCAAGAAGCCGGGAAAAGGCGTTCAGGAAGCAATCTTAGATTACACCGTTCTTGCCAAAACTGCAGATTTCTCTATGGTAAACATCCACCTGCGTACCGGCAGAACTCACCAGATTCGCGTCCAGTTTTCCAGCCGGGGCTATCCTCTGGTGGGGGAAAGAAAATATGTCGTTCAGGATGACCCCTGCGAAATTGCCCTGTGGTCCCATAAAATTGGCTTTTACCATCCGACAACCGGGCAGTGGATGGATATTTGCAAAGAGCCGCCCCAGGAGTATCCCTGGACGCAGTTTCAAGGAGAATTTGTATGAGCCACTATGACTTTTTCCAAAATCGGGAATGTGAGTATTTTCCCTGCCATGAAGGAGCCGATCCGGATACCTTCAGCTGTCTGTTCTGCTACTGCCCGCTGTATTGTCTTGCAGACAAGTGCGGCGGCAGCTTCCGTTATCTGGACAATGGAATCAAAGACTGCTCCCGGTGCCTGCATCCCCATCGCAGGGAAAATTACGAGAAAATCTGTGGAAAAATGAAAGACGTTCTGGAAATCGCCAGGAGAATGCCGGAAAAATAGGTTTACAGCGGAGGATTTTTTCCGTAAATCCGCTTGACTTCCTGCACGATTCCCGTATCTGCTGGGCAGAAGGGGTAGTTATCAGCTTGGCTGGGATGAATCCAGCATAGGGCGTTATGCTCCATCGCCTGAGGAAATCCGGAGGGAATGGTGCAGTGGAATAGGGTCAGCCGAATCAGCATGTCGGGATATTCGTGCATTACCTGCATGAACTGATTTCCCACTTCTACAGTAATGGCCAATTCCTCGGCACATTCACGCACCAGTGCCTGCTGTTTGGTTTCTCCCGGCTCTACTTTTCCGCCTACAAATTCCCACAGAAGTCCCCGGGATTTGTTGGCGGGACGCTGGCAGATGAGAAATTTGTCTTTTTCCCAGATCAGCGCAGCAACTACATCCACCGGCTTTTTCCTGCTGAGTACCAGTGTGGAAATGGGAGCGATGACAGCGCTGTCCCGCAGGATATCCAAAGATTCCGTGCCCGCTTCCTGATCCCGAACATTGACATGCCAGGGGCCTTCCGGAAGGGGAAGGGTAGTTTCACTGGTGTCAGCGTTGAATACAATCAGAAGCTCTTCCGCCTGGTCGTCCAGGTAGAATCCAACCACATGACCGTTTCCGCAGCCAATGGGATGCACTTTGGCGCAGACCGCATCCCGGGTCATAAGCCGCAGTACCGGATGGGCTTTGCGCAGGGCGATCAAGCCCCGGTAGTAGTCTGCTGTCTGAGCGTATTCTGGTTTGTCCAGATCCTCCCAGTGCAGGGCGTTGACCCGGTCGGGGGAGCGATAGCTGTTATCATCAAACTGCCCTTTCTTTCCGGGCTTGGTACGCAGCAGCTCTTCTCCGGCCTGGAAGAACGGAACACCCTGAGACAGCAGGCAGAAAGCCGCCGCCAGATTGTTCATCCGAATCCGCACATCTCTGGGCGCTTCCGGTGCAGACAGAGACAGCCTGTCAAACAATGTGTGATTGTCATGGCAGGAAACATAGTTAACGCATTGATACGGCTGTGCGGCCCAGGAAGGCATTCCCATGAAGCTGGCTTCCAACTCACTTTTGGCGCACAGTGCCCCGGAAGCGAAGCCAAGCGCATCCTGGTAAAAGGTAGAACCCCGAAGCAAATCCCGGATGGTATCACTGAAGAAAGAGAAACCGGGAAGCTGGAAGGAATTTCCCTGTACTGCCAAAGCGATGCCGGGTTTTGTGGGCATGGTCTGCATGCTCCAGCCTTCCCCATAGAAAATAACATCCGGATGCCGCTGGTGTACCGTCCGGACAATCTCCTGAATGGTCACCACATCCAGCAGCCCTACCAAGTCAAACCGGAAGCCGTCGATATGGTATTCATCCGCCCAATAATTGACAGAATCGACAATATATTTGCGCACCATAGCACGTTCCGAGGCGGTGTCATTACCGCAGAAGGAGCCGTTGGAGTATGTCCCATCGGAGCCAATGCGGCTGAAATAACCTGGGACGATTTTGTTGAAGCAGAAGCTCCCTGCGTCGTAAACGTGGTTGTATACCACATCCATCACCACGCTGATACCAGCATCATGAATGCTCTTCACCATCTGCTTCATTTCCCGGATGCGCACTTCTCCATGATGAGGATCGGTGGAATAGGAACCTTCCGGAACGTTAAAGTTCACCGGGTCGTATCCCCAGTTATACTGAGGACTGCGGCGGCTTTCGTCGGTATATCCAAAATCAAATACCGGCAGCAGATGCAGATGGGTGACCCCCAAATTCCGGATATGCTCCAGGCCAATGGGTTTGCCGCCTTTGGTCTTGATGCCGGAATTGGTGAAGGCCAGGAATTTTCCTTTGTTGGTCATACGGCTGAACTTGCCCATGGAATAATCCCGGACATGCAGTTCGTAAATGACGGCGTCGGTGATGTTTTTTCCGGCGTTGGGGTTGCGGTCTTGGCCCCAGCCAGCTGGATTGGTAGCGGACAAGTCTACCACCATGGCACGTACACCATTGATGCCAACTGCTCTGGCGTAAGGGTCACAGGCTTCGTTCATCTGCCCGTCTACCATGACCAAATATGTGTAATATAGTCCACTGCAATTTCCTTCTTTTGCGGCGACCCAGGTTCCGTTAATATCCTTCTGCATCCGCAGCTGCCCCATAAGGTCCTGACTATCAGGTTCGCCACTTTGGTAAAGGTTGATGGTCACTTCCTCTGCGGTTGGTGCCCACAGCCGGAAATGCGTCACCTCCGGCGTCCAAACCGAGCCCAAATCTGTGCCGGTATAGGTGTATTCTGCCTCAAATGCCGGGTCTGCGTAACGTTCGTACATAGAGTGCACATGCTCCTTACAATGAAAGTATGGGAATCTTTCGTACTCGAATTATAACATGGTCGCAGGGCTCTGTAAAGAAATATCCAGGGGAAAGCAATCGCATTTTTGGCCGGAATTTTACAAAATACGTCTAGCACATTTTACAGAAAAGGGGTATCCTATCCTTGTATTTGAATGTCTGAAATGTGATAAATAAGGAGAAACGCAATGACCTATGATGAAGTCCGTCAAGATGCGGCGGTAAAAGTATACATTGCCCAGGCAGATGCCTCCATGGCTGCTTTGGGATTTACAGAGCATAGCTTTGCCCATGTAACCCGTGTGGCGGAGCTTGCGGGCAATATTCTGCAAACGCTGGACTATCCCCAGCGGACAGTGGAACTGGCGAAAATTGCGGGGTATCTGCATGATATCGGTAATGTTGTCAACCGGGTAGACCACAGCCAGAGCGGAGCTGTGATGGCTTTTCGGATTTTGGACCGCATGAATTTTCCGCCGGAGGAGATTGCGTCTATTGTGACAGCCATTGGCAACCATGACGAAGGAAACGGCGTACCGGTCAATGCGGTGGCTGCAGCTCTGTTCCTGGCAGATAAATCCGACGTGCGCCGCTCCCGAGTTCGCAGCAAGGAAAGTGTGGCCTTTGATATTCACGACCGGGTCAATTATTCCGTAACGGAGTCTGTGCTGCAGATCAACAAAGAAGAGCAGATCATCGAACTGAAGCTGACGGTAGACACCCAGGTCAGCTCTGTAATGGAGTATTTTGAAATCTTTATGAAGCGTATGCTGCTATGCTGCCAGGCGGCAAAGCGCCTTGGCTTTACTTTCCGGCTGCGAATCAACGACCAGGTTCTGGCTTGACTGCAAAAAAACGCTCCGAGACAATTGTCTCGGAGCGTTTGTACATTAACCCAGTTGGGCAATGGTGGCTTGAATCCGGCTGATGGTGCGGTCTTTTCCCAAAATCTGCATAACCGTGTACAGATCGGGGGAATTGGTCTTTCCGGTTACCGCCAGACGAATGAAGGTAGACACATCCGCCACCGTTCCGGGGAAGGCGGAGGGATCCGCTTTGTAAGCCTTCATATCGGTGGTAAATCCGATCTCATTGGTAATGGCCTTGACCTTTTCAAACCAGGTGTTGGCATCATCGCCGATGTCAAAGGAATCCAGGAAACGGTTCAGCACATCTGCAATGACAGTCTTGTCAAATGCAGTGCCAAAATCCGGCTTTTCCAGGTAATCATCATAGAAGAAACCCATATACTCCTTGGCATCTTTCCAAACGGCCAGGTCTTTTCTGGGCTTTTTGCCGCCCCGACCGATGGCCAGAATCCGGGTAGCAAACTCCGGATCTGCTGCCAGCTTGCCGCCAAAGTCCGGATCGTATTCCTGTGCCCACTCGGTAAGCAGGCTGTAAACCTCTTCTGCGGACATTCGGGAGATGACATTCTTGGAAACGTCCACCAGCTTGGCGTAATCAAACAGGGAGCCAGCAGGATTCAGCTTCTTGGGATTGAACTTGAAGCTGTCCACGGGAGCGTCGGGATTGGCTCTGCGCCAGTCTTCAAAGTTGGAGTTGAGCAGGGTCATGATATACTCATAAACCGCAGCTACAGGGAGGCCTTCCGCCTTGTAATAGGTCAGTGCCAACTCCGGGTCTTTGCGCTTACTGAGCTTGCGCTTGGAGTTGCCGTCCATCTTCATCAGCGGTCCAATGTGGACATACTTGGGAAGTTTGAAGCCCAGAGCCTGGAACAGCTGAATGTGGAAGGGCAGGGTAGGCAGCCATTCATCGCCGCGGACCACATGGGTGGTACGCATCAGATGATCGTCCACGGCATGGGCAAAGTGGTAGGTGGGAATGCCGTCGGATTTCAGCAGAACATGGTCAATATCGTTTTCGGTGATGGTGAGTTTTCCCTTCACCAGATCGTCGAATTTGAACTGGTGTTCAATGCTGCCGGTGGAGCGGAACCGCAGAACCCAAGGGTTACCGGCATCCAGCTGTGCCTGAATATCCTCCATGGAGCGGTCGCGCCAGATGGCATACTTTCCATAGTAGCCGGTATTTTCTTTGTTTGCTTCCTGGGTTTCCCGCATGGCGGCGAGCTCTTCTTCGGTGCAGAAGCAGGGATAGGCCTGACCCTGGGCAACCAGCTTCTTGGCGTAGACATGGTAGATGGCCGCCCGCTGCCGCTGATGGTAGGGGCCATAAATTCCATTGTCGCCATCCATGGTAGCGCCTTCGTCAAAGCAGATGCCGTAGTGCTTCAAGGTGTTGATCAGCACTTCCACAGCGCCGGGAACTTCCCGCTTGGCATCGGTGTCTTCCACCCGCAGGAACAGAACGCCGCCGGACTGATGGGCCATCCGCTCGGAGGTCAGACCCTGCACCAGATTGCCCAGATGGACAAAACCGGTAGGAGAAGGAGCCATACGGGTGACAACGGCACCTTCAGGCACCTGACGGGCCGGGAACCGCGCTTCCAAGGCTTCCGGCGTATCCGCTACATCAGGAAACAGGAGATCCGCTAAAGCTTGATAATCCATAATTGTTTTCCTCTCTTGTCTGAATTTCTAGCATAGAGTATAGCATATCCGTACCTGGAAATCAATTCATTCCGGCAGGAAAATCTCCTTGCACAATTGGCCCTTCTGTGTTAAAATATCCCAAATGACCAATAAAGGAAGCGAGAATTTTATGAGCGACGTGATTGCGGAAACTCCCAAGAAGAGAATGCTCTCCGGCATTAAACCCTCCGGAGATTTGACTTTGGGCTCCTACCTGGGAGCCATCAAAAACTGGGCAGAGCGGGCGGATTACTATGACTGCTATTACTTCATGGCTGACCTGCACGCCATTACCGTGCGGCAGAATCCGGCTGATCTGCGCCGCCGGACTCTGGAGCAGCTGGCGCAGTATATTGCCTGCGGCCTGGATCCGGAAAAGAATACCCTGTTTATTCAGAGCCATGTCCATCAGCATGCAGAATTGGGCTGGGTGCTGGACTGCTATGCCATGTTCGGTGAACTTTCCCGGATGACCCAGTTTAAGGATAAGTCTGCCAAGAATGCGGACAACATCAACGGCGGCCTGTTTACTTACCCCGCCCTGATGGCTGCGGATATTCTGCTGTATCAGCCGGATCTGGTGCCTGTGGGTGAGGATCAGAAGCAGCATGTGGAGCTGTGCCATACCATTGCCCGGCGCTTCAACGGTGTCTATGGAGATGTGTTCAAGATTCCGGAGCCTTTTGTCCCCAAGGTCGGAGCCAGAATCATGAGCCTGACCAATCCCACTGCCAAAATGTCCAAGTCTGAAAATGAGGACACTGGCCGCGTGCTGGTGATGGACACACCGGAGACCATTATGCGCCAGTTCAAGCGGGCCATTACCGACTCCGATACGGAAAACTGCGTCCGTTTTGACCGGGAAAACAAGCCTGGTGTATCCAACCTGATGACCATTTATGCTGCCTGCACCGGCAAAACCTATGAGCAGATTGAGCAGGAATTTGCCGGATGCGGTTACGGCAAGTTCAAACCCGCTGTAGGCGAGGCTGTGGTGGAGACCCTGCGTCCCATCCGGGAGGAAACCAACCGCTTGCTCAAGGATAAGGCATATCTGGAAAGCGTCTACCGCAATGGTGCAGAGAAAGCCAGCTACGTTGCGGAAAAGACTCTGCGGAAGGTTTACAAAAAAGTAGGATTCTTGGGGAAATGATGGAAAACGAGAATCCAAATCTGCCTGAGGTTCCGGAAATGGACCTTTATGAGCGGGAAGAACAGTGCAGCCGTGCATTAAAGCAGGTGGCAAAGGCCTGTGTGATGCGAATCGTCGTGACAGGACTGCTGCTGTTTGTGCTGCTTTGCGAACAACGGGCATTGTGGTTTTGGGGCCTGCTGGGCCTTGTGATGCTGCTGAACCTGGCGGGGCTGCTTCCTCTGCTCGGGGAGGTAAAACGGCGGCTGCAAGAGCTGAAGCAGCTGCGCAGTATGGAAGACTGATATTGTGTTTTGATTTCCCACGGAAAGCGAGGATTCTGCTTTCCGTGGGAAATTTTTTGAAATTCTGCAATCCATGAAAGTTTTCGTCCGGCAAAATCGTATCCTGATTGAAGGCGCCTCGAAGGAGTTGAACCAATGGATATCACACAACAAGCGGAGCGATTGGCGAAGGACTATTCCGATGCCATTCTCCGACTTAGCTACACCTATCTGAAAAGTACTGATGATGCTCAGGATATTTGCCAAACCGTGTTTGTCAAACTGCTGACCCAGCCGATGGAGTTTGACTCGCCGGAGCATGAACGAGCCTATGTTCTGCGGATGGCATCCAATGCCTGTAAAGACTTGCTGAAGAGTCCCTGGCGAAAACGAAAATGCAGCCTGGATGCCTGTATGGAGATACCGGCTCCCGAAGCAAAGGACGGTTCTGTGTTGGAAGCGGTCAATCGGCTGCCCACAGCTTACCGAACTGTGATCTACCTGTTTTACTACGAAGGCTATCAGGCGTCGGAGATTGGACAAATTCTTGGGATTCCCACGGCAACCGTGCACACACGATTGGCAAGAGGTCGGGAAAAGCTGAAACCTTATTTGGAGGAGTATGGATATGCATAACATGAAAGACTATCAAGATTTCTATAATCATCTGTCCTATACTACGGAGCAGAAGGCACATATTGCCGCCAAGGCCGCTGCTGCAGCAGTCCGGAGAAAGCCGGAGCGTAAATGGATGTACCTGAGTAAAATTGCGGTAGCCGCAGCCTGCTTGGTTTGCTTGCTGACGGTTACGGCGGAGGCGGCAGGCATTCCCACACCGCTGTCAGAGCTTCTGGCTCCCATCTTCGGCGGAAGCGTTGCCCAAACAGAAGTGATTGATAAAATTGGCCATCCGATTGGGGCTTCTGATACAGACAACGGTATTACCATTCAGGCAGATGCCGTGATCGGGGATGAATATAATATCTGCATGGTTTATACCATCCGCCGGGATGATGGGACACCCTTGCTGCCGGAAGGTGTGACGGCGAATCATCTGCTGTCAGGAGCATTTGACCGCACGTCTTACGGTAAAGGCGGGCATGGTATGTCTTATTTTGTGGACACAGTTCCGGGAGATGCGGAGATCCAGTATGTCACGGTATTCAGTTCTGACGAACCGGTGAATCAGGGAAAGGTTACAGCCCAATTCCATGACCTTTTCTGTTATGATGATACCGCAAAGGAGAGATTTCCTGTTTTAGAGGGAAGTTGGAAATTCCGCTTTGACATTGCCTATGAGGATGCTTCCGTCCATTTGGGTGGCGGAGAGACCTTTTCTCAGGATGGACTGAATTTTACCATCACAGAAATTCGCCTTTCCCCTCTGGCAGTCAGCGTTGCCTATGAAGCGGATTCTCAGGTGCAGTGGAGCAATGCGGAAAACGGAAAACAGCCCGAAGAAGACGAACGTGAATGGGAACGTTATCAGGAAAACATTGCGGTGTTTTTGACCAAGAAAGATGGTACGGTTCTGGACTTGACTGTCTCCGGCGGTTCCTTAGCAGCTGAGGAGGGAAAAACCATCGGCGTGAAAGGAATGGTTTTTGACCAGATTGTTCCTTTGGAGGATATGGAAAGCCTTACGGTTGGAGGCGTTACCTTCCCCATCGGAGACAACAGTAATGCATAAGCAGAAAAGTGGAGGCGACAGCAGTCGCCTCCACAAATTTATGATTGGTCAGAAGAATTGGCCAGACTTGCGTAATCCGGCATGGCATATCCACGGATGTGCATGTCATTCAGGAGAACATACCGGTAGCCTACGGCATCGTCTTTGTTCCCTTCGATTACTTTCACGAAAGGCCATTTGGTACCCACCACAATGCCCACATGGTCAGACCAGCCTGTGCAGTCGCCAAAGCCCTTTGCATCCCAGTCGTAAAAAATCAAATCTCCCGGCAGGGGAACGGCAGCGTCATCTTCTTCCCAGCGGCCGATTTCCTGAAATAGACCAATGTGACGTTCACAGCCGCATTCGGTGGGAATGATGTCTGTCAAACCGCATTCAATCGCCATGGCGCTGACAAAGGTGGAGCACCAGCTGTCCGTGTCCTGTACTACATATCCCACAGCCAGCGGTTCGTGGTTGTTGTAGATGTTCAAAATGGCTTTGTGACTGCCATCGGCTTCGTTATAGCCCAGATACTGCTCCGCTGTTTCCACCAGCTGCAGCCGAAGGGCTTCTTCCTGGGGGGAAACTTTCCAGTAAAATCCCCAGTCAGAGAAGAGATAATGACGTACGATCGCTGCAGCCATCAGCAAACATACGGCGGCAGCAGCGATTCGCTTTTTCAATCCTTGCTTTTCTTTTGTTATCACTGGGCAACCTCCCACTGTAGATTGCCCACCATTATATCAGTTCATTCGACGCAAAGCAACGTATTTTTACAGAAACAGATAAAGAGCCAAAGTCAGCAGTGCGGAATTCTGATCTTTTTGGGAGTCTCCTGCCATCAGAAGCAGTAGCAGAACAACGATCAGATCCTCTGTGCAGAAATCCTTTGGCAGCAGCTGTCGGAAAAATGACCCTACCGGCACAGCGGGGGTCGTATATTGGCGGTGTTCCTGACGGCGTGGAGGAGCGGAAACGATGTGAGAAGGTCGATGGGCAGGAGATGGCTGTCCATTCCGGGGACGGTTTGAAACGGCGGCAGGAATCGGCTCTTGCCTTTGCGGCTGCTGATTGGAAGGCGTTTTGGGCATCATTGGCTTGGCAGAGCTTGCCTGCATATCCGAAACCTGCTTTCGACGAAAACTGCCATCAGGCTGGGGGATATAGCGATTATACATGAATTCACCTCCCAATCAGACTTTGTAAGCCTCCGGCATTTAAAAATGTGGATGCCAGCGAGGCCATCTTGGCAGCACGCATGGCCCGTTCCAGCTTTTCTACCCGGTTATGACTTAAGTATGGGGAAAGAGCCTGCAGCAGCGTCTGTTGATTCTGATCCACATTGTTTTGCTGCATAAAGCCAGAAAGCATTTGCAGCATTGCCGGATCAATTTGAGGGATTGGGGATGTCTCCGGCTGGGCGGAGACATCCGAAAATTGCGCATCTTCGGACTGTACTTGACCCATGGCCTGGGCCATGGACATGATTTGCTGCATCATCTGTGGATTGGAGAGGATAGAACCCAGCTTCTCCTCCAGTTCACTCACGTTTGTTCCTCCAGCTGCTTCAGCAGCGCTATGGCCTTCGGATCGGTCAAAAGAGAAGAAACCAGCTTTTTCGCCTGAGAGTAGTCCCCGGCGGAGGCTTTGTTCATAGCTGACTGCAGCGCATCACCGCTGGAATGCTGAAGCATGGCAATCAGCTGCTGACCGGCAGGGGACTGAGCCAGTTTCATCAGTTGGGCGTAATCTGGTGTCTGTTGCATTGCGATACCTCCCTAACGGAATAACCATTGTTACGCGGAAATCCCTCTACTGAAATAGCCTATGCAGGCAATGGAAGATATGTGCCGAAAAAATCTTCTGCGTTCCAGTTCTTTCATTCTCTGCGATCGAAGATTTGCAATGATCTGTTGTATTTTAAGGAAGTTGTTTCTAAGGAGAGGCCAGGAGAGGGGATAAGGAATTTGCTGTATGCCCTTGCTCCACGCCCTCATCGCTTAATGTTATTGCAATATTATAATTTGTTTCCTTGCATTCTGATTGATGGAGCATATCTTGCGCTAGCTTATTCATGGAAATAGATAGACACCTGCGTTTCCGTTTTGCTTAGCAGCTTAACGTTAACACTGGTCACTGCTATTCGCTCTTCTTTTTTCTATTTGTCACACATCATTGTAACACCTACAGCTTCGCCGGTAAACTGGTCTTTGCCACTTGACAAAGGGGAAACTTTCTGCTAGGATTAAACCCACAACACAGTGAAGGGAAGAAGTAAGCGTTTCCTTTCCCGCCAGAGAGCTGCCGGCTGGTGCAAGGCAGTGGGGATTCACGCCGAAATACCTCCCGGAGTGGCTTGCCTGAACAAACAGTAGGGCAGGACGGGAACGCCCGAGACAGCGGAAGGCGTTGTTGGACGCCAAGAGGGCATTTGTCGTGAGGCAGAGCCGAATTAGAGGTGGTACCGCGTATTTTACGCCCTCTATCCGTGTGGATAGAGGGCGTTTTTGTTATTGTATGGACGAAGGGAGACAGAAAATGCTGACTGTGCCTATGGACATATTGAATCAGTTTCCTGTGCGAAAAACAGGTAGGCAAAAGGATGCCTTTCGTGCTGCTGTGCAAGCATATGCGGAAAGTTTGGGTTATGTTTGCCGGGAGGAAAAGGGAAGCTTTGGCAGCCGTAATCTGGTAATCGGCGATCCGGAAACAGCGAGTTTTTTGGTCACAGCCCACTATGATACCTGTGCGGTTCTGCCTGTTCCGAATCTGATTACCCCGTGTAATTTGTTTCTGTTTTTTCTGTACCAGATAGTTCTCACAGCGGGAATTTTTCTGCTGTCAATCTTAATTGGTGTTGCAGCTGGACTTTTGACTGGAAGCTCGTTCATTGCAGGATGGGCTGGATATGTTACGATTTGGGCTATCCTTATCTGTATGGTAGTTGGCCCTGCCAATAGGCACAATGCCAATGACAACACCTCTGGAGTGATAACGGTGCTGGAAATTGCCAGAACGCTGCCGGAGAATCAACGAAAGAAAGTTTGCTTTGTGCTGTTTGATCTGGAAGAAGCAGGCTTGATTGGGTCTGCATCCTACCGAAAAACCCACAGAAAGCAGATTGCCAGACAGCTGGTTCTGAATCTGGATTGCGTGGGTGATGGGGATCACTTGATGCTGTTTCCCACCAGGAAGCTCCGGAAGGACAAAACCAAGCTGGCTTTCCTATATCGGACATGCGGGTATTTTGGGAAAAAATCCCTGCTCCTGCGGGAAAAAGGTTTTGCAATCTATCCCTCTGACCAGATGAATTTTCCCTATGGAGTCGGAATCTGTGCTTTGCGCAAGGGCAGGCTGGGATTGTACCTCAGCCGAATACATACCCCCAAAGACACCATTTTAGAAGAAACAAACGTCAATATTCTGCGCGCCGCATTGACAAGTTTTATCTGCTGCAGCGCAGTTACCTTTGGAAAGGAAGAATGAACAATGAAAGTGTATGACGAACTGGTTGCCCGTGGTTTGATTGCTCAGGTCACGGACGAAGCGGAAATCCGGGAGATGATCGACAATGGCAAGGCTACCTTCTATATTGGCTTTGACCCTACTGCGGATTCTCTGCATGTGGGACATTTTATGGCTCTGTGCCTGATGAAACGCCTGCAGATGGCAGGCAACCGCCCCATCGCTCTGATCGGCGGCGGCACCGCCATGATTGGCGACCCCTCCGGACGCAGCGACATGCGTTCCATGATGACCCAGGAAACCATCCAGCACAACTGTGAGTGTTTCAAAAAGCAGATGGAGCGTTTTATCGAGTTTGGCGAAGGCAAGGCTATGATGGTGAATAACGCCGATTGGCTGCTGAACCTGAACTACATCGACTTTATCCGGGATATTGGCGCCTGCTTCTCTGTCAACAATATGCTCCGGGCTGAGTGTTTCAAGCAGCGCATGGAGAAGGGCCTGTCCTTCCTGGAATTCAACTACATGCCTATGCAGTCTTATGACTTCTACTACCTCTACCAGCATTACGGCTGCAACATGCAGTTCGGCGGCAATGACCAGTGGAGCAATATGCTGGGCGGCACGGAGCTGATCCGCAGAAAGCTGGGCAAGGATGCCCATGCCATGACCATCACGTTGCTCCTGAATTCTGAGGGCAAGAAGATGGGCAAAACCGCAAAGGGCGCTGTGTGGCTGGACCCCAACAAAACTTCTCCCTTTGACTTCTACCAGTACTGGCGGAATGTAGAGGATGCTGATGTAATGAAGTGCATCCGGATGCTGACCTTCCTGCCCCTGGAAGAAATTGACGCCATGGCAGACTGGAAAGACGCCCAGTTGAATGTGGCCAAGGAAATTCTGGCATACGAGCTGACTAAGCTGGTCCACGGCGAAGAGGAGGCAGAAAAAGCCAAAGCTGCAGCTAAGGCTCTGTTTGTCGGCGGTGGCGATGATGCCAATATGCCCACAACCCAGATCACAGAAGAACAGCTGACAGATGGCCAGATTGGCATTCTGAACTTGATGGTTGCCTGCAAGCTGGCTTCTTCCAATAAGGAAGCCCGTCGGCTGATTGAGCAGGGCGGTGTCTTTGTCAATGACGAAAAGGTTCCTGCCGCTGCGTTTGTGATTACCAAAGACCAGCTGAAGGAAGGCGTGAAGATCCGTAAGGGTAAGAAGGTCTTCCATAAGGCAATCTTGGCCTGATTTTTACAGAATATTTCGCAGAGCATTCCTGCTCTGCGAAATTCTTTCTTGACATACTGTGTGACACACTATATAATGAATATATACAGTAATGTGAGGTGAAGGGTGTGGATGTAGATGAAGTGGTGTCCGGTCTGATTCTGGAACTGCGCCGGGGTACCTTGATTTTGTTGGTACTGAGCCAGATGAAGGAGCCTACCTATGGTTATTCTCTGGTAAAGACATTAAGTGACAATCAGATTCCCATGGACGCCAATACTTTGTACCCGCTCCTGCGCCGATTGGAGGGGCAAGGGCTGCTTTCCAGTCAGTGGGATACTGCCCAGGGAAAGCCGCGAAAGTACTACCAAATTACCGAAAACGGCATGGAGGTATTGGAGAAAACAAAAACCTATTGGAAGAGATTTTCTGAGCATGTGGACAACTTATTGGAGGGGACAGTATGAATCAGGATTTGCTGGAGCGCTATCTTTATGCCGTCACACGCCGGCTGCCGGAAAAGCAGCGGGAGGATGTGGCCCAGGAATTGCGAGGCCTGGTGGATGACATGCTTTTCGATCGCTGCGGGGACATTACACCAACGGAAAAAGATCTTCGTGTGGTGCTGACAGAGCTAGGAACCCCTCGGGAATTGTATGAAAAGTATTCCGGCGACGCAGGAAAATGCCTGATCGGACAGCCTTATTACAGTACATATAAATTGGTCTTGGGAATTGTTTTAATTTGCGCTGGGGCTGGTATTACCATCGCCAACGGTATTTTGCTGATGTTGGAACCTCAGAACGGACTGCAGGCGGTGCTGACCTGGCTGAGTATGCTTTGGAACAGCCTGATCAGTGCATTTGCCTTTGTAACCTTGTTGTTTGCGTTCTTCTCCTGGCGGGGGATTCCGGTCAACAGAGATTTCGATTTTGACAGTCTGCCTACAGTGCCCAAACAGCGGGAACAGATCTCCCGGTGGGAATGTATTGCCGGCATTGCCTTTTGTATCTTTTTTATGGTGGTATTTTTAGGGGTTCCCCAGGTATTTTGCGCATGGCTCCCGGAGACTAACCAGCGTATCCCAGTATTTGACGCTGCCGCTATTCGCCAGGGATGGTATTGGATTGCCTTGTTTTCTGTTTTAGGAATTGCCGGAGAGACGGTGAAACTGTTGGAAGGACGATACAACCGCAACGTTTTGTTGGTAACTCTGGGGACTAATTTTCTCTCGGCAGTGGCTGGGATTCTTTGGCTGACACAGTACAATCTGATGAGTCCGGAATTTACAGCCCATCTTTCTCAACTCTTTGGGGAAGGGGAGGAAATTGTTGTGACATTATTTTCCAACTTCCAGATATTTTTCCTGTGCGTTCTGTTGTTTGCCCTGATTCTGGACACTGCGGAAGCAGTGATACGAACGCTGAAAAAATAAACTTTGGCCGGAAAGCATTGCTTTCCGGCCATCTTTGCTCAATGAATATCAAGCCACTGCGCCAATGACTTTTGGGTTTCGCTGGTGGGGTGTGTCAGAGGCAGCCGACAAGTTCCGCAGTCAAAGCCGATGAGCTGCATGGCGGCTTTGACAGGGATGGGATTGACTTCCTGGAACAACAGTTCTATCAATGGAAGAAGCTGAAGCTGCAGATCTGTGGCTGTGTCGAAGTCACCGTCTAAAGCTGCCTGTGCCATCGCTTGCACTTCTACAGGGAACAGATTGGAAACGACAGAAATTACTCCGGCCCCGCCCAGTGCCATAACTGCGACGGCTTGTTGATCGTTTCCGCTCCATACGGCAAAGTCAGCAGGGCATTCTGCACGGATTTGGGCGATTTTGTTGATATCTGTGGATGCTTCCTTTACGCCGATGATGTTTGGAAGCTGGGCAAGGCATTTGTAAACGCTCACCGGAATATCCACACCGGTACGGGATGGGACATTGTAAAGGATGATGGGGATATGTACCGAGGCTGCGATGGCGCTGTAGTGCGCGACTAAACCCTCTGGTGTTGCTTTGTTGTAGTAGGGGCTGACTACCAGCAGCGCATCTACGCCGACTTCTTGTGCTGCCTTGCTCAGTGCTACGGCGTGTTCCGTGGAGTTAGAACCAGTTCCGGCGATGATTGAGCAGCGACCAGCGGCATAATGGACACCTTTTCGGAAAATCTCCAGTTTTTCGCAGTCAGACAATGTTGGAGATTCACCGGTGGTACCGCACAATACTACAGCAGAAATCCCGGCATCCGACTGCCGTTTAATCAGTTGTTCCAACATGGGGTAGTTTACCTTTTCTCCTAAAAACGGGGTGACCAGCGCCGTACAGGCACCTGAAAAGAATGGTTTTTTCATAAATTGATACCTCCATGCCCAGTCTATGCACAAGAGATCCGTTTTGTTTGCTTGAATACCGGAAAACAGGCTATACTGATGATGGCGTAATCTTGTGTGGATTCAATGGTGATATGCTTGCAATCGTTTTGCCTATATGGTATGATAAGCAAAATAATGTCCGGATGCTTTTAAAGAAAAAGGATGTGCAGAAGAAAATGAAAAAACTAAGCCGTGGTGCATATGAAGATATGAAAGGATTTGTCCGGGTTGCGGAGACGCTGTTGGAAATTCTGATCTTAACATTGATGTACTATATTGCTTGGGTGGAAGGGTATTCGCTTTCTTATTTTGAATACAAAGGAAAATATGTTCTGATGGGCATCTATGCGGTGATGCTGTATATTTTCTTTCAGAACGCTGACTGCACCATGTTTGGCCAGCTTCGCAGAATAGACCTGATCATGGGACAAATTATCTCTCTTTTTTTGGTGAATTTTATCACCTATTTCCAACTGTGCTTGATTGCGAACAGCATGCTGTCGCCGTCCCCGATTCTGACACTTTTCGCTTGGGAGATTGCTGGGGCTGTAGGATGTATTTATGCGTTCACCAGCCTTTACCATAGACTTTATGCGCCGCATGATATGCTCCTGATTTACGGAAATGAGCGGGGAGTGGAACTGAAAATCAAAATGGATTCCCGTCGGGACAAGTACAACATCAGTAAACTCATTTCCATTGAAGAAGGGCTTGAGGCATTACGACAAGAAATACCGAAATACGATGCAGTCATTCTGAATGATGTGCCGGCTCAGATGCGAAATGATATTCTGAAATTTTGTTACCGTTACCGGATTCGCACATATGTAGCGCCGAAACTGACGGATATTATGATCCGCGGAGCAAGAAATATCAGCCTGTTTGATACCCCGTTGCTGCTTGTGAAGGGTACTGGACTGACACCTGCGCAGCGGGTGATGAAGCGTGGCGTGGATTTGGTTTTGTGTTCTATTGCCATGATTTTTGCGGCGCCGGTTATGATATTTGTGGCTCTGGCGATTAAGATAGAAGACGGAGGCCCGGTATTTTTTAAGCAGAAAAGACTTACCCGAAACAACCGGGAGTTTGATATCCTGAAATTCCGGAGTATGATTGTGGATGCGGAAAAATATGCCGGAGCGGTTTTGGCAACGGAGCACGATCCTCGCATCACGAAAGTCGGAAGATTTATCCGTGCTACTCGCCTGGATGAATTGCCCCAGCTGTTGAACATCTTGAAAGGGGATATGAGTATCGTAGGCCCCCGACCGGAGCGGAAGGTCATTGCCGACGAGTATATGAAGGAGATTCCGGAATTTGCTTACCGCCTGAAGGTGCGTGGCGGTCTGACAGGATATGCGCAGATTTACGGAAAGTACAATACCAGTGCTTATGACAAGCTGCGGCTGGATTTGATGTACATTGAGAACTATTCTATGATGCTGGATATTAAGCTGATTATCCTGACACTGCGTATAATTTTCAGTAAAGATAGTACAGAAGGCATCGATAAAGCCCAGGAAAACAAGAAAATGGCATCGGAACTTCTAAAAAAGATGAAAAAAGACAGCAATTCATGAACAAATGTTGCGCCCGTATGTGTAAAAGCATGCGGGTGCCTTGCTGTTTCCATGCACAAAAAATGGCATTTCCTGAAAAAATGTAGACTTTTTTTAAGATCTTTTCCGGAAAAACACGGAGTATTTTAAAATGTGTCTTGCAAAAAAGGGATAACTTGCTATAATATGGAGTGCATATGATGCATGCATAGCAGCGGGAGATTCCGCTGGAGAGGAGTGGAATATGTCTTTACGGGCGAAAATGTTTACAAGCTGGATGAAAAAACGTCCCAAAAATATGAGCGCCATGAAAGTGATTGCAATCGTATTTGCGGTTATTATCCTGACAGGCGCATGCTTGCTGACACTTCCGGTTGCATCCCGGGATGGGACTTCCAGTGGATTTTTACCGGCTCTGTTCACCGTAACCTCCGCAACCTGCGTAACGGGACTGGTTTTGTTTGATACCTGGAGCCAGTGGAGTGGATTTGGACAAATTGTGATTATTGCGCTTATTCAGATCGGTGGACTTGGATTCATGTCTGCGGCTACGCTTCTGGTCTTTATGCTGCGCAAAAGAATCGGTCTGAAACATCGTCTGGTCATGGCCCAGGCGCTGAGTGTCAGTGACATGGATGGTGTGGTTCGGCTCCAGAAGACCGTGCTTGTGGGAAGCTTCGTCATCGAAGGAATCGGCGCTGCGATTCTGTTTTTCCGCTTTTTACCGGAATATGGTTTTGAGAGAGCCATTAAATGGGGAATCTTCCACTCGGTCTCAGCATTCTGCAACGCTGGATTCGATATTTTTGGTTATATCAAACCGGATGCCAGCGTCATGGAATTTCAATCCGATCCGGTTGTACTGCTGACATTGGCCTGCTTGATTGTAATTGGCGGCTTAGGTTTTCTTGTTTGGCAGGATGTCGCTGAGAAAAAGATTTTTAAAAAGCTCTCTGTTTATGCCAGACTGGTACTTGTGACCACGCTGGGCCTTATTGTAGTTGGCTGGACTTTGATTTGCTTCCTGGAATGGAACAATCCGAACACACTGGGCGCAATGCCGGTGGGAGATAAGCTGCTCAATGGACTATTCCAGTCTATTACCTTGCGGACTGCGGGTTTCGCCTCGTTGGACCAGGCGCAGTTAACAGAGGGAGGAAAAGCCGTATCCATTGTGCTGATGCTCATTGGCGGTTCTTCCGGATCTACTGCCGGTGGCTTGAAAACGGTTACCTTTATCGTCTTGATCCTGTTTATGACCACACGGGCCAGAGGCCGGGACACAGTGTGTGTTTTCAAACATACCATTCCGCAAGGTCAGGTGCTGGACTCCATGACCATCGCCTTTATTTTGATTTTCCTGGCGGTTTTTGGTGGAATTTTTATCAGCGCAACTTCTCCGGTGGGATTCACGGAAGGACTTTTTGAAGCGGTTTCTGCTTTGGCAACTGTGGGACTGACTGCAGGGGCTACCACATCTTTAAGCATCCCTGCTCAGATTCTGATTATACTGTACATGTATTTTGGTCGTGTGGGCGTACTGACGATCAGTATGGGCTTCCTGGCGGGCAACCGTGTGGAGGAACGTTTCCATTATGCTGAGACGAATTTGCTGATTGGATAAGGAGTATAGAATATGAAATCTTACATTGTAATTGGTTTGGGCTTGTTTGGACAGGCGCTGGCTCGGCAGCTGTGTAAACTGGGCGCAGATGTGCTGGCCATGGATATCCGGAGCAATGTGGTGCAGCAGGTTTCTGCGGATGTCACCCACGCTGTAGTAGGGGATGCCAAGGACAAGGAAGTTCTGCGTGCATTGGGTGCAAGAGACTTCGACTGTGCAATTATTGCCATTGGCAATGACTTGGCTGCATCAGTCTTGGTTGCCATGAACCTGATGGAATTGGAAGTACCCTATGTGGTTTGTAAAGCCCATGATGAAACCCATCGTCGGGTGCTGGAAAAGCTGGGTGTGAATCGCGTGGTTATTCCGGAACAGGAAAATGCGCAGCGCCTGGGCCGCAGCCTGCATAGCCATAATGTGCTGGAATACATTGAGCTGTCTGAGGAATATGGTATTTTGGAAGTTCCTGCGCCCAAGAGCTGGATTGGCAAGACGCTGCGGGAACTGAATGTCCGTGCAAAGTTGGGCGTCCATATTATCGCAGTTGAATGCGGGAAAAAGACCAATGTGGCTCCGGCAGCAGATTATCTGATTCAGGAGGGGGATATAATGGTGGTCCTGGGCGATAATTATGCGCTGGAGGCGGTGCAGAAGCTGTGATGGAGCAGAGAATCACTTCCCGCAAAAATCCGGTTCTGCAGCAGGTAAAAAAGCTGCTGACTTCCCGAAAAATGCGGGAGGAAATGGGGCTTTTTGTAGCGGATGGTACCAAGCTCCTGGCAGAGGCGGTGGAGTATTGCCCGGGATTGGAAACGGTAATTCTCTCCGACGGCGTGGAGGTTACGCTGCCGGATCGTGTGCAGAAGATTCGGGTACCGGAGGATGTAATGCAGTCCCTGTCTCCGATGTCCAGTCCCCAGGGGGCGCTGTTTGTCTGCCGATTGCCGCAGAATCAGCCGTTTTCACCATGCGGCGGCATGCTTTTGCTGGATGGAATTCAGGACCCGGGAAATCTGGGAACGATTTTGCGTACTGCGGATGCGCTGGATGTGCCAGTGGCACTTTTGGAAGGGTGTGCGGATCCTTATAGCCATAAGGTCGTGCGTGCCAGTATGGGTGCAGTGTTTCGCCGTGATGTGATACAGACAACATGGTCCCAAGCCTATGCTGCCTGCATGGAAAAAGGGATTGCCATTGGCGTTACGGCTTTGAGTCAACGGGCAATGGACATACGGCAAGCCGAGATGAAGCACATGGCAGTGGTAATTGGCAGTGAAGGACAAGGCGTGCGTCGTGAGATTTTGGATCGAGCCAATGCGGAATTGATTATTCCTATGAATTCCCATTGCGAATCCTTAAATGCTGCTGTTGCTGCCACAATTGTGATGTGGCAAATGAAGATATCGTAAAGAAAGGGTGAGGAAACATGCTGGCGCATTGGGTATGGTTTGCCCATCGTCCTGGATTGGGGGATCGGGGAAAAGTGACTGTGCTTCAGCATTTTTCCTGTCCCGAAGAGATCTATTTTGCTGCCCAATCCTCTTTTGATCATATACCTGGATTGACTTCGGAAGCCAAGGAAGCGCTGAATGACAAAGATATGACGAAGGCAGAGGAGATTCTGGAGCTTTGCCGCCGGGAGAAAATTCATCTTCTGACCTTCCGGGATGCTGCGTATCCCATGCGACTGAAAAATATACCTGATCCTCCGGTATTGCTGTACTACAAAGGGCAGCTGCCGGATTTTGACGCTTATCCTGTAATTGGTGTTGTTGGTACCCGAAAGGCATCTGCTTATGGCCTGACAACTGCCAAACGCATGGGCTACCAAATTGGAAAATGCGGCGGCATTGTGGTTTCCGGCATGGCCTATGGAATTGACGGGATGGCAATGGCTGGGGCGCTGACCGCCGGTCAGCAGGTAGTGGGAGTCCTTGGGTGTGGAGTGGACATCATTTATCCGCTTTCCAACCGTGCGCTATTTCGGGATGTAGAACAATACGGATGCCTGCTCAGTGAATTCCCTCCCGGGACTCAGCCGCTGAAATGGAATTTTCCAAAGCGTAATCGGATTATCAGCGGTTTGAGCAATGGTGTGCTGGTGGTGGAAGCACCGGAAAAAAGCGGTGCTTTGATCACTGCCCATCAGGCGGCGGAGCAGGGAAGAGATGTTTTTGCCGTGCCTGGAAATATTGATATTCCTTCTTTTGCGGGGAGCAATCAACTGCTTCGCGACGGCGCAATTATGGTATCTTCCGGATGGGATGTTCTGAGTGAATATGCAGGACTCTATCCGGATAAGCTGCATAGGCAAGATATTTCACCACGGCAAAGTGCCTATGCCGATGAGGTGAGGACAGCCGCCAAAGAGACGGATTCCTTACCTAAAGTTGCCCAAAATGTTGTACTCCCCAGTAAAAATGGTGATCTTAAGAAAAACTTAGAGAAAAAAACCATTGACAATGCGCCGTCTACGGCTTATAGTGACGTAAACAATACCATGCCGTCTTTGTCATCTCAGGAGCAACTGGTTGTAACGGCCCTGGCCAAAGGAGAGCGATTGGTAGATGATGTTATTGCAGAAACCGGATTGTCGACGGGTAAATTATTGGCTGCATTGACTATGTTGGAGCTGAAAGGCGTCATTCGTCGGCTGCCTGGTAAGCGCATTGTTTTGGCAGACAGATAGCGTGTTCTGGCCTGCCCATTATTGTAATGAAACGGAGAACATGAATACATGGGAAAACCGAGTAATCTTGTGATCGTGGAGTCTCCCTCCAAAGCGAAAACCATTGGCCGATATCTCGGCCCGGATTATATTGTGAAAGCCAGTATGGGACATCTGCGGGATCTGCCCAAAAGCAAAATGGGTGTGGATCTGGAGCATGATTTTACGCCCCAGTATATCCCTGTCCGTGGCAAGGAGTCTTTGATTAAGGAACTGAAAGCAGATGCGGCAAAGGCAGATACGGTCTACCTGGCAACGGACCCTGACCGAGAGGGAGAAGCGATTTCCTGGCATCTGAAAGAACTTTTGGGCCTTTCTGACGAAAAGGCCCGGCGGGTTACCTTTAACGAAATTACCCAAAAGGTTGTGAAAGAGTCCATTCAGCACCCCCGGGAAATAGATTATGATCTGGTGGATGCTCAGCAGGCCAGAAGAATTCTGGACAGAATTGTGGGTTACCAGCTTTCTCCATTGCTGTGGAAGAAGGTACGCAGAGGCTTGTCCGCTGGCCGGGTACAGAGTGTAGCCACCCGAATGGTGGTCGATCGGGAAAATGAAATTCGTGCCTTCCAGCCTCGGGAATACTGGACGCTGGATGTCACCTTGAACCGGGAGGGAAAGCCTGGTTCTTTTGTGGCGCACTATTATGGCAGCCCCAAAAAGCAGGAACTGGAAACCGAAGAGCAGGCACAGTCTGTCATTTCGGACATTACCGGTAAGGCATTCACCATTACCAATGTAAAGAAAGCAGAGAAGAAGCGCTCCTGCGCCCCTCCTTTTACCACCTCGACGCTGCAGCAGGAAGCTTCCCGGAAGCTGGGATTCACCCCGAAGAAAACCATGATGATCGCCCAGCAGCTGTATGAAGGTGTGGAAGTTGCTGGTGAAGGTACCACCGGCTTGATTACCTACATGCGTACAGACTCACTGCGCTTGTCGGATGAAGCCATGGCTGCTGCAGCTTCTTTTATTCGCAATCGCTATGGTGAAGGCTACTACTATGGGTCTTTCCACACGTTCAAAACCAAATCCGGCGCCCAGGATGCTCATGAAGCCATCCGTCCGTCTCATGTAGAATTGGAACCGGAGCGGGTTCGCGATAGCTTGACGCCTGACCAGTATAAATTGTACAAGCTGATCTGGAGCCGTTTCCTGGCAACACAGATGGCCAATGCCATTTATGATACGGTGTCCATTGATGCTCAGTGTGGGGATCATGTATTCCGGGCCAGTCATCAGAGTATGCGTTTCCCTGGATTTATTGCGGTTTATGAGGAAGGAAAAGACGATGAGTCCGAGGCGGTGGGATCTCCTTTGCCGGATTTGACTTCCGGTGAACAGGCCACTGCATCTGACATGAAGAAAGAGCAGCATTTCACCCAACCTCCTGCCCGCTATACAGAGGCAACCTTGGTTAAGGCGATGGAGGAAAAAGGGGTTGGCCGTCCTTCCACCTACGCTGCGACGATCTCTACAATCGAAGATCGGGAATATGTTGTGAAACAGGACAAGCGTCTGGCTCCAACTCCCTTGGGCGAGATTGTTACCGGACTGATGATGGAGCGTTTTAACGACATCATAGACGTGGAGTTTACCGCCAACATGGAGTCCCAGCTGGATGCAGTGGAGGAAGGCAAGGAGCATTGGAAGACGCTGCTGGCTGAGTTCTATCAGGGATTCAGCAAGGAACTTCAGGATGCAGAAACTGCTTTGGAAGGCGTGCGTCTGAAGGTTCCGGAAGAAGAGACAGATGAAGTCTGTGAGCTGTGCGGGCGAAAAATGGTCATCAAGATGGGCCGTTTCGGTAAGTTCTTGGCTTGTCCTGGCTTTCCGGAGTGTAAAAATGCCAAGCCCTTGGTGGAGCGCATGCCTGGACGGTGTCCCAAGTGCGGCAGCGGCATACTCAAGCGGAAATCCAAGAAAGGCTATGCTTTCTATGCCTGCGAAAAAGGACAGGAATGCGGTTTCATGACTTGGGATGTGCCCACTGCCGAGGATTGTCCGGAATGCGGCCAGACGCTTTTTAAGAAATCCGGAAAGGGCAGAATGAAGCCATTCTGTATTAACGAGCATTGCAGTCGGTTCCTGCCGGAAGACCAGCGGGGCTATTATAAGAAAAAAATTGGAGAAGAATCTGCGCAGCAGCCTCAGGCAGAGCAGGAAGAAACCCCTGATAAGGAAACAGCCAAGAAGACAGCCACCAAAAAAGCAGCTGCAAAAAAATCTACAGCGAAAAAGACCACTGCGAAGAAAACTGCGGTGAAGAAGACGTCTGCCAAGAAGAAAGAGGAGGCCTGAGGATGGTTGTAAAGGTAATCGGCGCAGGCCTTGCCGGCTGTGAGGCTGCGTGGCAGCTTGCCAATCGGGATATTGATGTGGAACTTTACGAAATGAAGCCCCACAAAATGACACCGGCTCACCATAGCACTGACTTTGCGGAGCTGGTTTGTTCCAATTCTTTGCGGGGAGATCGGCTGGAAAATGCGGTGGGCTTGCTGAAAGAAGAACTGCGCCGATGCGGCAGTTTGATTCTTTCTTGCGCAGAAGAAACCCGTGTGGAAGCAGGCGGATGCTTGGCTGTTGACCGTGGCGGTTTTTCTGAATTGGTTACCCGAAAAATTCGCAGCCATCCTCGCATTCGGGTTATTTCGGAAGAAGTAACCCAGATCCCGGATGGCCCTGTTATCATTGCCACAGGCCCGTTGACATCGGATGCTCTATCGGAAGCGATCGGCAAATATTTTGGTGAAACAGGATATCTGCACTTTTTCGATGCCGCAGCACCTTTGGTAACGGCGGAATCCATTGATATGAACCAGGCCTGGTGGCAGTCCCGTTATGACCGGGGAACGCCGGATTACATCAACTGCGCTTTGGATCGGGAGCAGTACGAAGCCTTTGTAAAGGAACTGACTACGGCAGAAGAGGCCGAAGTTCACGGATTTGAAGATAAGAATGTCTTTGAAGGCTGTATGCCGGTGGAAGTTATGGCCCGTCGTGGTTTTGAAACCCTGCGTTACGGTCCGCTGAAGCCGGTTGGGCTGATTGATCCCAATACCGGCAAGGAGCCGTATGCGGTGGTGCAGCTGCGCCAGGATAATGCGGCCAAAAGCGTGTTTAACCTGGTAGGATTCCAGACGCATTTGAAATTCGGGGAGCAGAAGCGGGTGTTTTCCATGATTCCCGCTCTGCATGATGCGGAGTTTGTCCGCTATGGTGTGATGCATCAGAATACATTCCTCCAGTCCCCGAAGCTGCTGGATCGGTATTATGCCGACCGACGCAATCCGATGGTTGCCTTTGCCGGTCAGATGACCGGTGTGGAAGGGTATGTGGAATCCACTGCATCGGGTTATCTGGCTGCCGTGGCGATGGCGGCAAAGGTTCAGGGGAGGAATATCCCTGATTTTCCCAAGACAACTGCAATTGGCGCCTTAGGGCTGTATATCAGTGATGAAAGTATCGAAAACTTCCAGCCCATGAATATCAATTTCAGTATCATTCAGCCGCTGGAAAAGCGGATACGGAAGAAAGCGGAAAAAAATCTGGCCATTGCCAATCGTTCTCTGGAAGTGATTGACCAGCTGGTGGCCAAAGGAATTTAACAGAAAGAGGTGGCGCAGTTGAAGATTATTCTGGATGCAATGGGCGGTGATCTGGCCCCGGAAGCTCCGGTACGAGGAGCCATCGATGCGGCAAAAGCCTATGGCGTAGAAATTGTTCTGGTAGGCAGAGGCGAAGAAATCCTGGAGGTGCTGAAAAAACAGGGAATTGACAATCTGCCTGCGGGGATGGAAATTGCCAACGCTGATGACGTGGTAGATATGCATGATGATCCTGCTTCCGTCATTCATAAGCGGAAGAATTCTTCCATGATTGTGGGACTGAAAATGTTGGCCGATGGGAAAGGCGATGCCTTTGTTTCTGCCGGTTCAACTGGTGCGCTGCTGACTGGTGCCACTTTGCTTGTAAAACGGGTGAAGGGTATTCGACGCGCCGCTATGGCCCCTGCCGTTCCCACAAAGGCTGGCAGCAAGGTTGTGATCTGCGATTGCGGTGCAAATGCTGAATGCACCCCGGAATTTTTGCTGCAGTTTGGACTTGTGGGTTCGGCCTATGTGCACAATGTGCTGGGTGTTGCGCAGCCGAGAGTTGGTCTGCTGAACATTGGTACGGAGGACAGCAAGGGGACTTCTTTGCAGAAAGAAGCATACAGCCTGCTGCAGAGTGCCAACGATAAGGGACTGATTCATTTTGTTGGCAATGTTGAAGCCCGCGCGGTCCCTCTGGGAGAAGTTGATGTGGTGGTTTGTGATGGTTTCAGCGGAAATGTGCTGCTGAAATCCATTGAAGGTACTGCCATGTTTATGGGCAGTATGCTCAAGAGAATGTTCAAGAAGAATCTGTTCAGCAAAATCGGATATTTGCTGTGCAAATCCGGTGTTGGTGAAATTGCGAAGCTGCTGGACTATCGGGAAATTGGCGGAACACAGTTCCTGGGTATTAAAAAGCCTGTTATCAAAGCCCACGGCTCTTCCGATGCCCTTGCGTTCCGTAATGCGGTCAAACAGGCTATGACTGCTGCGGAGGGGAATTTTACTTCCCAGCTGGAGCAGAGCCTTGCTGCGATGAAGGAGATTGACCATGATTAAGGATCTGGAAGCTGCAATTGGATACCGGTTCCATAATATTTCTCTGCTGCAGAATGCGTTGACCCACTCGTCTTATGCCAATGAGCGATGGCACAACAGTCTGTTGAGCAATGAGCGCCTGGAGTTTTTGGGAGACAGCGTGCTGGGAATGCTGGTTGCAGAGTATCTGTACCGGAATTTCCCCAATCGTCCGGAAGGGGAGCTTACCCGGATGCGGGCGGATATGGTTTGCGAGGGGACATTGGCCTCCGCAGCCAATCGAATTGGGCTTGGCAACCATCTGCTGCTTGGTCACGGTGAGGAGCAAGGCGGCGGACGCAGCCGGGATTCCATTCTGGCGGATGCCATGGAGTCGGTCATTGCGGCTTGTTTCCTGGACGGTGGCTTGGCAGCTGCGCTGAAGGTTGTACAAACCTTTATTCTGGTGGAAGTACCGGTAGCGAAACTTCACAATGCAGACTATAAGACGCAGCTTCAGGAGCTGGTTCAACAGAAAAAAAACCAGGTGCTTTCTTACACACTGGTTGGTCAATCCGGCCCCGACCATGATAAGAGCTTTGACGTGGAAGTCTGCCTGAATGGAACTGTTGTTGGCAGTGGTTCCGGCAGCAGCAAAAAGCGGGCAGAGCAGATGGCAGCACGTTGCGCAATTGAAAAGCTGTTCCCGGATAAAGTATAACTATAAGATAATTCTATCTGCTTACAATTTAAATTTCTGCCAATTTTGGGAATAAAGATTGACAAAAATTTTCAAATCGAGTACAATCGTCGGGTTGTCAAGCTTATTGCTCCTACAAAATATTGGCAATCAAGGAGATTGTTATGGATTTGCATCAGAGATTGCTGGAAGTCAGCAGAGGTTTCCGGATTGATTATGAGTATTTGGGTTATGAAACCATCCAGATGGGAAATGTAAACCGTACATATAAGGTGAACTTCCGTATGCCGGATGGCATGCCGAAATCTTTTCTGGTACAGAATGTAAACACCTATGCCTTCCGCAATCCTGTGGGTTTGATGGAAAATATTGATAAAGTGACGGAGCACATCCGTGCAAAGAAACCTGGCCAGTTGGCACTGCATTTTCATCATACTGCCCAGAGAAAGACCTATATTGTGGATGGGAAGAACTTTTGGCGAATGACCAACTACGTTCCTTCCGTAACCTATAATACCGTAACAGATCTGAAAGTTGTGCGCAACGCAGGCAAGGCTTTTGGGGAGTTCCAGATGGACTTGGCAGATTTCGATATTTCGGAATTGACAGAGACAATTCCTGGATTCCATAATACCCGTCAGCGTTATGAGAATTTCCTTCAGGCAGTTCGGGAAGACAAGGCTGGCCGGGCTTGTCAGGTGCAGGAAGAAATTGACTATCTGCTGTCCGTGCAGGATCTGGCCTGTACGTTGACAGACTTACAGCAGCAGGGCAAACTTCCGCTGCGAGTTACCCATAATGATACAAAGATCAATAATGTTCTGTTCTCTCCGGAAGATAACAGCGCCATGATTGTGATTGACTTGGACACGGTTATGCCAGGGCTGATGGGCCATGACTTTGGGGATGCTATCCGGTTTGCAGCGAATTTCGTGGAAGAAGACTGCAGTGAGTACGAAAAAGTTGGTGTAAACCTGGAGGTGTTTCGTGCATTTGCTGAAGGGTTCTTGTCCAAGACTGCTCAAACCATGACCAGTCAAGAAATTGACACGTTGGCTCTGAGCTGCTTTGTCCTCACTGTAGAATTGGCAACCCGGTTCCTGGCGGATTATCTGGATGGTGACTTATATTTTAAGACCAATTATCCGGAACACAACCTGGTTCGGACCCGCTGTCAGATTGCTTTGGCCAAGGATATGTACAAGCATTTGCCGGAGATGGAGCAAATTGTCCGCGACTGCGTTGAAGCCGCTAAAGCTGTAAAATAAGCATTATGCCCGCAGTGAACACTGCGGGCATTGTCACGTTCTGGGTGCATTTTGAGACTTGTGTGTTACACGTCTGCACAATCCTGCTAGTGGTGCAAAAAAGGACTGGAAATCCCCCTGAAAATATGATATCATATGGTGTAATGCTTTGTTAAAGGAGGGAAATCTGTGAATCTTACTTGGCTGCAAAGCGGATTATATGGTTTTATCTCCGGTCTTATGGATATTTTGCCTGTTTCAGCACCGGCGCATAAAGTGCTTTTGCTGAAATTCTTGGGTGGCTATACTGCGAATGAAACATTGGATTTTCTGATACATTTGGGGATCTTTGCTGGATTGTATTTCAGCTGCCAGAGTCAGATTGTCCGCATCAACCGAGCCAGGGCATTGGCGAGAATTCCCAAACGGCGCAGAAGACGTCCGTTGGATGTTCGCAGTCTGATGGATTGGAGCATGCTGAAAACAATGCTGATTCCGGTCATACTGGGGCTGTTCCTGTATCAATATGCGGTAAAATTAAACAGCAATTTGATGATGATCTCCATTTTCCTGCTGATCAATGGCGTGGTGCTGTACATACCGCAGTTTTTTCCCAGCAGCAACCGAGATTCTCGTACATTGTCCAGAGTAGAAGGATTGCTGGTGGGGCTTGGTGCCACTGTTTCCGTACTTCCGGGAATGTCAGCAGTGGGGGCGGCAATATCCATCGGTTCTTTGTGCGGTATTGACCGCAGCTACAGTTTGACCATGGCATTGATGATGAACATGGGTCTGAACTTGGGACTGGCTATATATGACCTTTTGGGCGTGTTCTCGTCCGGATTGGGGACCCTATCGTTCTTGATTGTCATACGGTATTTGCTCACAGCGCTGATTGCCTTTGGCGGAAGCCTGCTGGGCGTCAAATTGATGCGTTATCTGGCTGCCAATCACGGTTATGCAGTGTTTGCGTTTTACTGCACCGGCCTGGCGTTATTTACATTTATCTTGAATCTTGTGGCATAGGAGGTTTGTCATGGCTCAGAAGAAAACTTCCAGCCGAGCAGAGAAAATGGTTTCCGATACAAAAAAGCAAACGCCTGCTTCATCGGCAGCCAAATCCGCTCCGAAAAAAAAGAATACGAAAAAGCCGACGGTATCTTCTAAAAAGACGCCGACTGCTAAGACAGAATATGAAAATCCCATTCCGTCAAGTGCTTTGATGGCGATTTTCAGTCTGCTGCTGTTTATCCTGTTTATCGTCATCAGCATCAACCCTGATGGTGCCTTACTGAAGGTAATCAAATCTGTCGTATTTGGCTTGATCGGACAGGCAGGATTTTATTTTTCCATTCCGGCGCTGTTGTATCTGTTTGTCATCCACACGTTCAGCCGTAAAACGGCTGTCAAGATGCGCAGTATCTGCTTGGTAATTTTTGTCTTGATGTGCGGCGCCATCTATCACTTGTTGGTACAAAAGTACGACATGATTGGTCAGGGAATGGAGGTTATCAAGGACCTGTATACAGGAGGTACTTCTGGAAGAACCGGTGGTGTGATCTGCGGCGGCTTTGCGCTGCTGCTTCGCTGGTCCTGCGGACTTCCGCTGTCCTTTGTGATTACCATAACAGTTGCTATTTTTACCTTGCTAGGGGCCATGCAGATCACCATCCCCAGCATTATCCGGGCCATTGCAAATCGCCCCAGAGATGACTGGGAAGAGGACGATTATATTGAACCGGCAGCCATCGTGGTCAATCACATCGCAAACAAACAAATTGCCTACAAACAGCGGCGCAGAGAACAGGCTGCTATGGCACAGACAACAAAAGCGGAACGCATAGCTGCCGCGGCAGAATCGCCGAAACATTTCGAGCAGAATCCGCCGACTCAGAAACACCAGGAGACTCAGCCACCGCAGCCATCGCATGTGGAACAGGGTGTCCAGGAAGATGTTAAGCAAATTCCTGGCAAGGGTGCTTCTTTCATGGATCGGATTGACCGGGAAATCAATGCTCCGTTGGTTGGAACATCGGAATATGTACGCGAACCTGTGCCCAATGTGTTTGAAGAGCCGGTGGCTATGCCTGTTCGTGTGGAGGCTGAGGAACTGGAACCGGAGATCCCATCCCGGATGCCGGAGTTAAAGCGGGAAGAACCGTCTTCTGCTCCTGTGAAGGCAGAGCAGCCGCCTAAACCTGCACCTGTTCCCGAAATCAAAACAGGAAAAGTCAGTGCCAAAGATACGGCAGCATCTGCACAAGAGGTTGCTCAGGAGATTGCACAGGCCCAAACCATGCCGAAAACAGAATACTGTTTTCCACCGATTGATCTGCTGAAGCGTCCAATGCGGGGAGGAGGGGACGGTACCGAAGAGATGCGGGAAAATTCCCGCCGCCTGAATGAAACCCTGGCCAGCTTCCGTATTGATGCGCATATTATCAACGTTACCCGCGGACCCAGTGTCACCCGGTATGAAGTGGAGTTGGACAAAGGCGTCCGGCTGAACAAGCTGACGGGATGTGCTGACGATATTGCACTGAGCCTCGGTGCATCTGGCGTTCGGATTGCGGCTGTGCCTGGTAAGATTTCCGTGGTTGGCATTGAGGTGCCCAACCGTGTGGTGACTACTGTTTCGCTGCGTGAGGTCATTGACTCGACGGAATTTGCACGTTCCAAGTCCAAATCTTCCTTTGCTGTCGGCAAGGATATCGGCGGAAACTGCATCATTGGCAACATTGCAAAAATGCCCCACTTGCTGATTGCCGGTACGACCGGTTCTGGTAAATCGGTCTGTATGAATTCCATTATCATCAGTCTGTTGTACAAGGCCAGTCCGGATGATGTGAAACTCATCATGGTTGACCCCAAGATGGTAGAATTGGGTATTTACAATGGCATTCCCCATCTGCTGATTCCGGTTGTGACTGACCCCAAGAAAGCAGCAGGAAGTTTGCAGTGGGCTGTAACCGAAATGCTGCGGCGGTACAAGCTAATGTCAGACGCCGGAGTTCGTGACCTGGAATCTTATAATTCCATTGTGGAATCGGAAGAGGACGGTCAAAAGATGCCTCAGGTGGTTATCATCATTGACGAGTTGGCGGATATGATGATGGTTGCTGCCAAAGAAGTGGAAGACTCCATCTGTCGCATTGCCCAGATGGGCCGTGCAGCTGGAATGCACCTGATTATTGCAACTCAGCGTCCTTCCGCAGACGTGATTACCGGCTTGATGAAAGCCAACATTCCTTCCCGGATTGCGTTCTCAGTGGCGTCCGCTATGGAATCCCGGATCATTCTGGATACCATGGGTGCAGAGAAACTGGTAGGCAAGGGCGATATGCTCTTTGCGCCCATTGGGTGCGGAAAGCCCCTTCGCGTCCAAGGCTGTTTTGTTACAGATTCCGAGGTTGAATCGGTTGCTGAATATGTAAAAGAGAATTATGTTGCCGATTATAACCAGCAGGTGCTGGCCGAGATCGAGAAGAAAGCCCAGCAAACGGGCAAGAAAACGCCCAGCGTCTCGGACCCCGACCCCAGCGACGAGGAGCTGGAGGGAGATGAAATGCTCCCGGCAGCAGTGGATGTTATCTTGGAAACCGGACAGGCCTCTGTCTCTATGCTCCAGCGGCGGCTGAAATTGGGATATGCCCGTGCTGCCCGAATTGTGGATGAAATGGAAGAGAAGGGGATTGTTGGCCCCTTCCAGGGTTCCAAACCCAGAGCCATTCTGATCACCAAAGAGCAGTGGCAGGCCAAGAAAAACGGGAATAGCCAGCAAATGGATTTTGACGATTTGCAGGAATTCTCGGAAGACATGTAATTGTAAAACCTCCTCCTGGGTTGCAGGAGGAGGTTTTCTTATCGTATTATTTGCAAATGCAAAGCCTGATCCAAAATGGCGTTGGCTGCGGCATCTTTGCTAAAAAGGGGAAGTTCGGTGGTGCTGTCCTTGGTTATGAGGGTGATAACATTGGTATCAACCCCGAAACCGGCACCGTCCACTTTCAAATTATTGGCACAAATCATGTCCACATGCTTGCTGTCCAATTTTTTTCTGCTGTTTTCAACCAAATTCTGGGTTTCCATGGAGAATCCGCAGATGATCTGGCCAGAAGTGCGGTTCTGCCCCAAATATTTCAGAATATCCTGGGTGCGCTTTAACGGGATGGACATGTCACCATCGGATTTCTTGATTTTGTTGTCCTGATAGTCGGCGGGAGTGTAATCTGCCACAGCTGCCGCCTTGAAGATAAAATCTGCGTTCGGTGCCAGGGAAGCCACTGCATCGAACATATCCTGAGCCGATGTAACCGGAACTACGTTTACAAAAGCAGGAGGCTGAACTGCCATGGGACCGCAAATCAGTGTTACCTCAGCACCACGAAGCATGGCCATTTTGGCAATGGAGCAGCCCATTTTTCCTGTGGAGTGGTTGGTCAGATACCGTACCGGGTCCAAAGCTTCCTGGGTGGGGCCTGCTGTTACCAGAACGCGCTTTCCAGCCAGATCATGTGGCATCGCCGCATGGCGCAAAATATGCTCCAACAAAATTTCCGGCTCCGGCAGTTTTCCTTTGCCAACAGCACCGCAGGCCAGACGGCCGCTGGCTGGTTCGATGACTTCCCAGCCGTAGTGCTGCAGAATCTTCAGATTATCCTGGGTAACAGGATTTTCAAACATGTTGGTGTTCATTGCCGGTGCAATCAGCTTCGGACAGTGGCAGGCGAGCACCGTTGTAGTCAGCATATCGTCTGCCAGTCCGTGGGCAAGTTTGGCGCAGATGTTGGCAGTAGCAGGGGCAATGATAACCAAATCGGTACGTTCTGCCAGGGAGATATGCTCTACCTGATGGGTAAAATTTCGGTCAAACGTATTTACTATGGTACGCCGCCCGGTAAGCTGCTCAAAAGTCAACGGCGTAATAAACTCCGTAGCGTGCTGGGTCATAACCACTTCTACTGCCGCGTGCTGCTTGACCAGTGCAGAAGCCAAAGCAGCTGCTTTGTAGGCAGCAATACCGCCGGTGACTCCAAGAAGAATCGTTTTTCCTTTCAGCATGTATATGCCTCCTGAACTGTTTTTTGTTATTATAGTCAATAAAGCAGGTGCTGTAAAGCCTGGATTTCTGCTTGTAATTTCCAGTTACCGTTGTTATAATGTCCCTGGAGCTGCGGCTCCAAAATTTGCGCTGTATCCTTATTCTGAGGAACGGCAGCAGGAGGTAATTGAATTATGAAAAAAACAACCCTGGACACCCGATCCATGGCTGTGCTTGCCATGCTGTGTGGCGTGCTGCTGGTCATGGGTATGACAGGAATCGGCTTTATCCCGCTTCCCGTCATCAAAGCGACGACAATGCACATTCCGGTGATATTGGGAGCGGTCTTACTTGGCCCGGGAGCCGGAGCGGTTCTGGGCGGACTGTTTGGCCTTTGCTCCATTTGGGTAAACACCACGACTCCTGGACTGCTTGCCTTTGCTTTTTCCCCCTTTATGAGCACGGAAGGTTTATTGGGGGCTATGAAAAGCGTATGGATTGCGCTGGGGTGTCGGATTTTGTTTGGTGCCATCGCAGGGTGGCTTTGGAAGCTGTTTAAGGCGGTGCTGAAACAGGACTATGCTGCGCTTCCGGTTACCGCGGCAGTGGCAACTGTATGCCATACTCTCTTGGTTATGGGCAGCATCTATGTTTTGCTGGCGCAGCAGTATGCCCAGGCGAAAAACGTGGCCATCACGGCGGTGTTTGGCTTGGTAATGGGAACCGTTACCGCATCCGGTATTCCGGAAGCCATTGCCGCTGCGGTTTTGGTAACTGTTATTGGAAAATCCCTTCTGCATTTGATGGCGCAGGCGAAAAAACGGTAAGGAGACCTGATTATGCTTCTGGCAATCGACATCGGCAATACCAATCTGGTGATTGGCTGCATCAAAGATGATAAAATACTTTTCAAGGCCCGCATTGCAACCGACAGGCTGCGTACCTCCGATCAGTACGGTGTGGAAATCAAAAATATGATGGAAGCCTATGGTGTACAGTTGTCAGAAATTGATGATTGTATCATTTCTTCTGTTGTACCCCCGGTTTTTAACTCCGTCCGTACGGGTGTCATTAAGATTCTTGGTAAGCAGCCTATGGTTGTCGGCCCCGGACTAAAAACGGGATTGAATATTCATATGGATGTACCGTCTCAGGTAGGCAGCGACCGGATTGTGATTGCGGTAGCAGCTCTGGCAGAATATTCGGCACCGCTGATCCTCATGGATTTGGGAACAGCTACCACCATTGAGGTGGTGGAACCGGATAATGTTTATCTGGGCGGCATCATTTTTCCTGGTGTCCGGGTGTCGCTGGATGCACTGACCAGCCGGACATCCCAGCTGCCAGGCATCAGCCTGGACAAACCCAAGCAGGTAATTGGAAAGAACACCGTGGACTGCATGCGCAGCGGCATGATGTACGGTACAGCCGCTATGCTGGACGGATTGGTAGACCGGATTGAAGAAGAACTTGGACATACGTCTACCATCATCGCAACCGGCGGATTGGCTCAGTTCATTACACCGCTGTGTAAGCACAATATCATTTTGGAAAAGAATCTGCTGCTCAAAGGATTGAATATCCTTTACAAAAAGAATAAACGGTAAGGGAAAACCGGTCGCAATTTGCGGCCGGTTTTTTCTGTGTCTGGTGCTATTGCAGCATCTGCTCACATAGTCTTTCCCAGGAGTGATGCAAATGATGTGTGCATGGAAAGAACTGCTGGCAATCTTACCGCTGCGGCTTCGAGGGGATGTAGATAAGCAGGGGAGGGAAAATCTTCAGGAACTGCGGCTGCGAATCAACGCACCGCCAGAGCTGGTTCTGGGGGGAAAGATAAGTTGGTTGTCAGGAAATGTTACCCAGGACGAGCTGAATTTCGTAGTCAATACTGCCAGCCGGTATTCTCCATGGGCTGCGTCAACGACGGCACAAGGATTTTTGACGGCTCCCGGCGGCCATCGAATCGGAATTTGCGGAGAGGCGGTTTGTAAGGACGGGAATATTACGGGAATGCGCCATATTTTCTATCTGTGTATCCGCGTGGCTAGGGATTTCCCAGATTTGCTGAAAAGCGCACAACAACCTGAAGGTTCTGTTTTGATTTTGGGCGCACCAGGATGGGGGAAGACCACACTGCTTCGCTGTCTTATCCGGCAGATTGCCCAGGAGGAAGCGGTCAGTGTGGTGGACGAGCGTGGGGAGCTGTTTCCGCAGGGATTTGTACGCGGCAGACGGATGGACATTTTAACGGGCTGCCCAAAGCCGGCAGGAATTGAAATGATGCTTCGTACCATGGGCCCGGCCTGTATCGCCGTGGATGAAATCACTGCAGCTGCAGATTGTCAGGCGCTAATCCAGGCGGCAAACTGTGGAGTCAGGCTTCTGGCAACAGCACACGCCGGATCTTCCCGTGACTATTGCCAAAGAGGTGTCTACCGGGAACTGGTTCATCAGGAAATCTTTGATGCACTGATCGTTTTGCACAAGGATCAATCCTATCATATGGAAAGGATGACGCTATGATATACAAATGGATTGGAGCAGTACTGGTATTGGTCAGCTGTGGTGGGTTTGGGTTTGCGATTGCATCCGGATACCGGAGAGAAGAACAACGCCTGCGGCAGCTGCTCCGGGCGCTGCAATATATGGAATGTGAACTGCAATATCGTTTGACGCCATTGCCGGACTTGTGCCGCCAGGCGGGGGTGGAAACCAGTGGCTGCGTCAGGGAAGTGCTGAACAAGCTGGCCAGGGAATTGGAAAGTCAGATTGCGCCGGATGTGTCCAGCTGTATGCGCACAGCGATCGAGGACTATCAGGACTTTTCCAAGAGATTTCGGCGACTCTTGCTCCAGCTGGGCAGAACCTTGGGCCGTTTTGACCTAGCAGGACAGATCCAGGGCCTACAGGCAGTGCAGGCATCCTGCATTCAGGAGCAAAAGGCACTGGAACAA
The DNA here is from genome assembly GCA_944387145.1 of uncultured Oscillospiraceae bacterium. Classification (GTDB taxonomy): domain Bacteria; phylum Bacillota; class Clostridia; order Oscillospirales; family Oscillospiraceae; genus Faecousia. Next base: position 63,338 of record CALXDU010000001.1, read on the forward strand.
AATCGGGATATGCGTCTTCGCAGTTATCGAACACTGGGACTTTGTGCCGGAGCAGCTCTGGCCATATTATTTGCGTGAGTATGGATATTGATCTGATTTTCAAAATTGCCGCAATTGGCATTATCGTATCAATTCTCAATCAGGTTTTGTCTCGTTCCGGCAGGGAAGAGCAGGCAACTATGACCAGTCTTGCGGGACTGGTTGTGGTTCTGATGATTGTAGCCCAAAAGATTGCGGATCTTTTTGACTTGGTAAAAACGTTGTTTGAATTCTAATGGATGAATTTTGGAAAGCTTCTGCTGCTGTGCTGTTGACAGTAGTACTGATTCTCGCTCTGGGAAAACGGGAAAAAGACATTTCTGTATTGCTGACCATGGCGGTATGCTGTATGGTTACCGTCAGCGCAATAACATATTTAGAACCGGTACTGGATTTGCTGTGGGAGCTGGAATCTATAGCAAATGTACAGGGCGGAATGATGGAAATCCTGATGAAGGCTGTGGGAATCGGCTTGGTGGTTGAGATCGCAGGGATGATCTGCACAGATTCTGGCAACAGCTCTCTGGGAAAGACCATTCAGACCCTGGGAACAGTGGTCATTCTTTATCTATCCATACCGCTTTTCCGTGGCTTTTTAACGTTAATACAGGAGATATTGGGACAAGTATGAAAAAACTGATATTGCTGCTTTTTCTGGTTTTCACTTTGGCTCCCAAAGGATATGCCATGGAGTTTACTGCTCCGGAAGTGCCGAGCGCTGCGGAGGACAGAATGCCGGAAAATACTACGTCTTTTGCAGATGGTTTTTGGGAGTTGGTTCAGTCCTCGCTATTGGCGCTGCGCCCGGATATCAAGGAAGCCTG
>CALXDU010000002.1 GCA_944387145.1 uncultured Oscillospiraceae bacterium
TATTTCAGCCCTGGCCGCCGGGCCGCACAGTGGCCGCTGACTACCGCACCAGCGGCCGTTGGGGACCGCAATTTGCATGAACATACCGCTCTTCTGTATGTTCAGTCTTACCGGAATATTTTATCAGATAAAATTCAAGAATTTCTCGCAAATCGTCTGGCCACGGGATATTTCGCAGCTCTGACATGTTGTGAGACACAATTTCCATCAAGCGATTCTTTTGCTCATCATTCAGCTTTCGATAAAGAGCCTGCCACGTTGCCGTTGTGCCATCTCCTTCGAAATGAGATCGGAACATAATCAATTCCCGTGGCATGACAAGAATTTCATAGAACTCGTCCAGATTATTGCCGAAAGCCTTATAGAAGAAACTGGAGCCTGCAGCTACAACGCCTTTGGTCACCTGTAAAATAGCGGAAATTGCACGAACAGATTTCTTACACCAATTAGCGCCGATATATGTGCGGTCGGTCTCACTAATGGGAGAATATTTCATCGGGAAGGAGAAAATCTGGATGCCAAGTTCCTCATTCAACTCAATGTTCACCCGCAGGCGCTCATAGAGATCTTCTGGCTTATCCTTGTAATTAAACAGAATATAGTTAGAAATCTCTTTAATGCCATGACGGTGTGCGGTACGAACGGCTTTGCAATATACATCTTTCAGATGGATGTCATCAAATGCAATGCGTAACGGATGGATTGCAAGCCGGGCCAGCTGTTCCATATTCTCCTCATTGATTTTTCGACCATCAACACCCTGGTTGAAGTCTAAATACCGGGCTTTCTTCGCCTTGCTGCGGTACTTCTCAATAATGGGAGACAGTTCTTCCTCATGATCCAGCATGTATTGCGCATAGTCCTCAGCATCTTCTGCACCAATAACAATCTGGAGGAATTTTTCCAGCATTTCAGCAGATTTGATTCGTTTCTTAAACCCTTCCAGATATGCAGCTATTTTCTTGTCCAGGAAATCTGCACGGTCTCCGTTTTTGTAACGCATCATAACAATATTGTAGACGCCGGGGTCAGTGTATTTCGCGCCCTGCCCAAAGCCTGCTGCGCAAAGATCATCCACCAAGCTTTTCAAATCTGTTGTGTTCAGAACATTATTATCCAGAAGAAGGAGGTGCTGTTTTGGCCCGTATTTCTCATCTATGGTTCTGATTTGGTCAATGATATTGTTGGTTACATGGAAGCTGGGCTCCAGGATTGGCACAGCACAGAACGAACAATGGTTGGGGCAACCTCTGGTGGTGTAAGCAAAGTAATTATCACCAGCGGGGTACTTATAATCAACCTGCTCTAAAATGGCATAGTCCAGCGGCAATTCATCGACATTGATATCGTTGTCGTCACCGACCACAGAAGTATCTGTGAACAGACCGGTCAGCACATGAGAACGCTCAATGCCGGTTGCTTCCGCAATTTTATCTGGCATGAGGGAGGCCATGATGCCACCGACATTGGGCTGAGATGCGTACTATTTTCAGCAGATAAGGTGTCTACTTTAGATGAATGTTTAACTTCAACCCCTCGATATAGCCATTAGGATAATGGAATGTTCTAGTAGAGAAATCAAATATCGGGTTTCGATCGTGAATAATTCCGTGGTGGTTGGGGCAGAGAATCATGATATTACTGGCGTTGTTATTCATGCTTTTTACAAAGTAATCAATGTGATGTGCATGTATTAGATTTGAACCATATGGTTCACCGATATACTGCCCACATAACTGGCATCGATAGCCATAGGCAATTTTGAGATCCTGGCAGATAGTCTTTGCCAAATGTCTGACTTTACATATTCTGGTTTGCAGATGGATGCTCGCTGTATCATCGGTGCCATCCAGAAGGCCCTCAGCAGCTTTCTCTCCAAGGAGAACAAGCCCTGCCGTTTCTTCACGGAACTCTGTATTGGGAATGCATTCCAAGAGAAGTTCGCCGGGTATTGTTGTAGAATATATTGCAAGGAATTCCTTTCTCTCTTCCGCTAGGTGGGTAATTCTTCCATTTCCGGTGGACAATTTCTGCGCTGTTATCAAAGAATTAGTATAGGAGAATATCTCTCGGAATTTTGCCGCCATTGGGCTTTTTCTTCCATATCGAATCTGAAGTAAATCTTTGTGATGGGGATACTTTTGTTCGTCGAACTGTATATTAGTCATTACTGCCGGGTATTGTTTCCCATCAACCCAAATATGGATTGGCTGTTTCTGCCCTCGGTTAAGGGTTAACCCAAGTCCTGCAATCAGTTGTTCTTGATACAAAAGAGGAATTGAAAAACCTTCTGTCAGCACTGACTGATCTACTGCCTTGTAGAATACGACCTCTCTGGGCATACTTTCACCCCACTCCTATCCAATTTATTATTTGCGCAGCCTGAGCGGCTGCCGAAGCCCCAATTTTGGTTGAATCTGACGCTTCAACCAAAACTGTAGCTAAGATGGAACCCATTTTTCTACCGCTAGGTGTCCAACTTGAACTTGCAATTTACGTATCGAATATTTCGCTTAACTTAGGCATATCTTGCCTCCATCTCTATCTGAGTATTTCTTTGGGGATATCTGCATCTGAAAATGCGAACACTGAGAACAGGGACAAAATCAACCAATTATGATTATCCTGTTCAAATTCTTCCATTGTGCTTGCTTATTCCCATATAGCGGAATTCGCGTGCCATATTTTTTGCATTTCTTCTTCACGGGTAATGGCTGTCCAAACCGGCGCAAGGAACAGATCTATTCCTGCTATAACGGAAGAGAATTCTACATCTGGATTTCCCAGTGTTCTCAGGAAGTACCGCCATTTGGTCTGCATATCCTCGTCGTCCACCAGAGAAAGCACACGATCAAAGCTATCCTTTTCATAGGTCGTCCCACGATTTTGGAGGGTTTCTTGGATGGCGGTTTGCAGCTTCAGACCATCGAAGTCGAATGTCCGGGACAAATAATAAATGTCGTAAAAATCCTTCATCCGTCCGGTCAGTTCAAACCGCTGCAGGATCGCATCGAATTTCTCGGCGATGGTGCTTTCCAGCGAGTAGGTAAGGATTTCCGGCTTTTCATAGCCCTCAAGCTGGGTCTGAATGTTTCGCCTCTGAGCATTGGGGACAATGACATCCCCCACACTAATATCCACATTAAAGGGGACTCGGACATTCTTGATATAGCCGGTGATCTGGGTGCTGACACCGTGGTATTTCCGCTGGACTGCAATCGGTTCGGCTTTGCCTGCCTTGAAAGTCACAAAATCATTGCCGGTATCCACTGTCAGGATTTCTGCAATGATCTCGTCCATCCTGGCAAGGTCATTATTCAGTCCCCGCATAAGAAAATCCACATCCACCGTTGCCCGGCTTTCAAAATTGGTCAGCGTATAAATGAACAGTCCGCCCTTCAACACGAAGTTCTCCGCATATTTGGAGCCAGCCAACCGACGCAAAAATTCTTCCTGGAAGAACAGCTGCAGGCATTGCTGATAGCTGATGGAGGAAGCCTTGGCCTTGTTTTTCAGTTTTGCAAGAACAGAAGCGGCAATGTCTGCCATTACAGCCACACTCCAATCAAATCTTTTGCGGTTCTTTTCACGCGCAGAGGTTCCGCATATTCCAGTAGTTTCGGAATGCTCTTTCCCGGATCGTTGATGTAGTTTTGAATTGCCTTGTTGAAAATCTCTTTATCCATCTTATTGCGATAGCGCAGGCAGTCGCAGATCACGCGATCTTTGTCATAGATCCGAATTTCGTGCCCGTCCATATTCCCTTTTGTCAGGCCCAGTTCCAGAACCGCAGGCTCCAGAAAATAGGGCTTCACGAAGGGATAGTCGATGCGGAATCGGGATTTCCCAGAATCTTTACTGACTGCCAGATGCCACTGCCCAGGAGTGCGGTCGCTATACCCGTAATACCTGAGAGCCGTATCCATGCAGAAAATCCCATCCGGGAACAGGCGCTTTACCGTGCCAACCTCGCTGAAATCATCGGGGTTGACCCATTGATAGTACCCTCTGCGAACTTTTTCAATAACACCACTTGTGAGAAGTTGTTCTCGCTGCTGATAGTACACTTTCTCATCAGCGAGCTGTGAAGTTCGCATCATTCCGCCATAGCGATCAAATATTTCCTTGTAATATTCAATGTTGTTCACAGGAAAAACCCTTTCTGGAATGCGATTGCTAAGCCCATTCTCTTAAACTTCTTGATCATAATTATAATCAATATATCATCAATGTCAATACAAAAGCGATAGGAATCAGTCGTTGGAGCGGACAGTTTAATAACAAGCAGAAATAGCAATGGATTGGACTTACGAAATAAGTATGCTCATGGCCGGTTACCTGGAGTTGCAGAAAATCATGGTGGTAATCATTCTAAGAATCAACGAAAAAGACAATTGCCCACCAATCATCGAAATGGTGGGCTGCACGGCGTCTATTTCGTTAATCCAGCAGCCAGTCCGGCTTTGTGCGCTGATGCATGATGCCGAAATGAGAATTATGTCGCAAAATGTGCATAGTTTCTTTGGAATTATGTCACGCGCATCCTTCGAGATGACAGCGTGTCATTTCGCTGTCTCTCATAGAGGGCGCATATCATAGTGCGTGACTGCTGTGTAAGTGCTATGGAAAGGATTTTGCAACCTTTCACACGTTTCCTTTCCAGAATCGAATCCTGGCAAAGACACCCGGCGAAAAATTCGCCGGGTGTCTTTGCCAGCGGAGGTGGACATGGTTGTTGGCGGATGCAAACGCTCTGGAGCCCGTGCGTCAAACGGTTTCGGTGAGGAGGGACAGGAGATCTTCTTTGGACATATTCAGGATACCACCGTCTTCGGCGCCGGAGATGGTGTCCATGAGGGCTGCTTTTTTCTCCTGCAATTCCAGAATTCTCTCCTCAATGGTATCCTTGGCGATGAGCTTGTACACCTGCACATGGGCCTGCTGGCCGATGCGGTGGGCCCGGTCTGTGGCCTGATCCTGGGCCGCCTGATTCCACCAGGGGTCAAAGTGGATGACAATGTCCGCCGCCGTCAGATTCAGCCCGGTGCCGCCGGCCTTCAGAGAGATGAGGAACACAGAGGCTGCCCCGGCGTTGAAGGCTTTCACCAGCTTTGCCCGCTTTTCTTTGGTGGTAGAGCCTTGCAGGGTGAAGCTGGAAATGTGCGCTTCGTCCAGCCGGGCGCGGATTCTGTCCAGCATGGAGGTGAACTGGGAGAACAGAAGAATCTGGTGACCGTTTTCCACCATGGCCTGACACAGCTCCATGCAGGCATCCAGCTTGCTGGTTTCCCCCTCGTAGTTCTCAAAGCACAGGTTGGGGTCACAGCAGATTTGCCGCAGCCGGGTCAGAGCCGCCAGAATCTGCAATTTTCCCTGCTCCCCGTCCAGTTTTTCCACCGTGGCCTGCACGCAGGCGCAGTAGGTTTTTCGCTCTTCCTCAGATAGGGATATCCGGCGGACATATTCTTCCTTCGGCGGCAGCTCCTTCAGAACCTCGGCTTTCCGGCGCCTAAGCAGGAAGGGCTGCACCAGCCGCCGCAGCTGGGCGGAGGCCTCCGGGTTCATACTCTTGACGATGGGCTTTTCCAGCTTCTCCCGGAAAGCGGTGTGGGTGTAGAGGTAGCCGCTCATAAGGAAGTCAAACAGATTCCAAAGCTCGCTGAGCCGGTTTTCCACAGGAGTGCCCGTCAGCACGAACCGCTGGCGGCTGTTTATCTGCTTCACCGCCTTGGAGGTCAGGGTGGCCGCGTTTTTGATGTGCTGGGCTTCGTCCAGCACGCAGCAGTAAAATTCCTGCTGGCTGTAGTCCCCGATGTCCTGCCGCAGCAGCTCGTAGGACGTGACCCACACATCCGCGTCCGCGCCGGAGCGCAGGGCTTTCCGCTCGGCGGCGGTGCCAAGGATCAGCCGGTAGGACAGCTGGGGAGCGAATTTTGTCAGCTCCTCGCCCCAGTTGTAGATGAGAGAAGCGGGGCAGACCACCAGAGAGGATTTCCCCGTGGTTTTCCTGGGAACCGTTGCCAGAAACGCGATGACCTGCAGCGTCTTTCCGAGGCCCATTTCGTCCGCCAGAATGCCGCCAAAGCCGTAGCTTTCCAGGGTTTTCAGCCATTGAAAACCGGTTTTCTGATAGGGCCGGAGTACCGTTTCCATGCCCTCCGGCAGGGCGTAGTCGCTCTCCGACAGAGCCTTGAAATTGCGGATCATCTCCCGGAAGCGGCTGTCCCGGCTGACCTGAACGCCCTCGCTGCCGCTGAGCATTCCGTCCAGGTACAGCCCCCGGTAGGCGGGCAGCGTGACGGTACCCTTAGCCAATTCCTTCTTGGAAAGCTGGAGCATCTGGGCCATTTCCGCCATTTTTTCATAGCCGGAGCCATTCAGCTCCAGATACCTTCCGTCGGTGAGCCGGTGGTATTTCCGACGCAGCAGAAGGCTCTGGTACAGGGCAGACAGCTCCTCCTTCGGAAAACCGCCGGTGTCCAGCGTCAGGGTCAGCAGCCCATCGGAAACGGAGAGCCCTACGCTGGCGGCGGTGGGCTGGATACGCCTGCCTTGCAGCCGGTCGCTGAGGTAGACCTCGCCGTACTGCCGGAAGCCATCCAGCGGGCCGGTCAGAAAGTCATAGGCTTCCTCCTCCCCGGTGAGGGTGAAGCTACCGCCCTGCCGCTGGAAATATCGCTGGGCCAGTAGGATGGCCGCGCTTTCCGCCTTCACGTCCCGTCGGACGCCGTCCTTCTCCGAGGGTCTGTCTGTGGGGGCGAAGGTGCGTTCCCCATAGCGGAAGACGATTTTCAGGCGCAGCGTTTCTTCCTCCATGTCAAAATAGAAGCCGGTGGCGCATTCCTCCGGCAGGTATTCCTGCAAAAGCCCCTCCCGGTCTTCGATCTCCACCAGTTCCCCGATTTCCGGCAGCACACAGCCGCAGAAGGTGGGCAGGTCTTTCAGGGCAAGGCGCATAGACGCCTGCCCCTGCTCCAGCAGAGGGTACACCTTGTTCCGAAAGGCAGGGCTGCACCGCTGGAGGGTATTCTCGCTCAGGGCGTACAGGTTCTTTCGGCTCCCGAAGAAACGGTAATTACAGGGCATTTTGATTTCCAGCAGAACGCTGTCCCCCTGCTTTTCCACCCGGATACCCACCTGGGGGTCTTCCCGGAGGAGTCTGAGGTTGTTTCCCCATTCGGCTTCCAGCGGTTCCCCCTCCAAAAGGTCAAACCACCGGTCAAAGGAATCGCCGGTGAGGGTGATCCGGTTTTTCTCATCGCCGGATTCATACCGGGAATAGAGGGAGCCGCTCATGGAACGGAACTGGCTGAACTCATTCATCAGCAGATCGATCATGGCTTGAGAGCGGGCATCGAACTGCTCGATGCTATGATCCAGCGTTAGGCCCTTGCCGTAGCTTTCCGTCCGGCGCAGATCCACATTGTTCAGAAAGTCCCGGATATTTTTCACCACATACAGCTTTTCCCGCCCCACCCGGAAGGTGAACATGGGGTAGCCGCGGTAGGCGGTGTGAAGCTGGGGAACCAGACGGGCAGGGACATCCGGGAGGGCAGGCTGCTGCTCCCGGCTTTTTTGCAGGTAGCTTTGCAGCAGGGCCTGGGCGTAGCGGTCACTGCGGGCTGCCGCTGGCCGGGGCGGTTCTTCCACATAGGCGATCATGGCAGCGGCAATGTGCTTGCATTTGCCCATGTCCTCAAACCGGGGGCAGCTGCAGCCGATGCGCATATATCCGTAATCCAGCTGCTGAAAGCGGACGGAATAGACCTCACTGCCCCGGACGCAGCACTTCACGATCGGATTCTCACCCTCTCCGGCCGTCATATCCAGCACACGCCCCTGCCGGAAGTACTCCATGCCCCGGGCGTAGTCCGCATTGGAAAACAGCGATTTTACCTGTGCCAGATCCAGTTTCAAAGAAATCCCGCCTTTTCTGTGTTTTCCAACAGTATAGCATGAAAAACGGGAAAAGAAAAGGCGGAATGTACCGGTGAACAGCTCCCCCGGAAGCTTTCACGCCAAACGATAATTCAGATGGCGAACAGGAATCGGACAACACCGTTATCATCACAGATTGAAAGGGTGTCGCGTTTCGCGACACCCTCGTTTAAATATTTGATATTTCCGGTAATTCTCAATAACATAAGCAATAATCTCAAGAAATAGTTTGACTTTCTAGGTTTCCAACCGCGCAGGCAAACCGCTGCCTCACTGTCAATGATGTTAACAGCGGGTCACCTTGGCGAATCTTTTCGTCATACTCATACAGGAATTGCTGTCCCCGGTTCATCACGGCATTTACATACCGTTCGTCAAACAGCAGGGCATTTCCCATATGTGCATCCGTCAGCGCTGCGATCAGGCGGCTATGCCAGTACATGCTGTCCGTGGAAACCGTTTCTGTGGTGCCGCTGATGTACTTGGGGAACTCAGTCACGTTGGCGTAGACCGGGAAACAGGCGGTAAAGCCGCTGCCGCCCATGGAGAGCCACTGCACACCCTGAATGGCCTCCGGCAAATATCCCCGGATCTGCATGATTCCGCAAACATCGCTGTTGGGAACGCCAATGGTGCGGTATTTTCCCTTGAATGCCGCAGTTTTATCATAGGGATTGTAGGGCGTTCCCTGGTAGTAAGAGCCCAGCAGATACCGCACATCCTCCACTGTCACCTTCCGTTCCGGCACGAAGGACCAGGGTATGTCATTGCTCTCCGGGGTGAAGTCTGCATTTTCCCCATCCCACCGGTAGGTGCGGGGCAGGAAATACCGGGCCATGAACCAGGCACGGGGGGTGTTGTAAATATGGTCGGCATCTGAATGGGAACCAAAAGCCAATCTGGGATTGAACTCCGCTCCCAGATCCAGCGCCAGGTGATGCTTTTCCACGAACTCCCGCAGATCTGCAGAGCACAGGTTCTCTTTCTGCTCGCCATAGGCATCGGCAAAGTCAAAATGGTCCAGGCCGAACTGGTTGGGCATAATCACCACCCGGTCATCCGGCACTTTTTTTGCAATCCAGTGATGGCCGCCAATGGTTTCCAGCCACCAGATTTCGTTGGCATCCGCAAAAGCCATTCCGTTGGGTTCATAGGTGCCGTACTGTTCCAGCAGAGCGCCGGTTCGGAGAACACCTTCCCGGGCAGAACGGATATAGGGTAGCACCAAAGTCACCAGGTCCTCTTCGCCGATACCGCCGGGGACCTCTTTGGTATTGCGGCCCTTTTTCGGCTGATACCGGACATAGGGGTCAGCGCCAATCACCCGGGAATTGCTGGTGATGGTCTCGGTTGCGGTCATGGCCACATTGGCTTCATTGATGCCGCAGGCAGGCCACACGCCGTTGGACTTTACCACATTGGGGCAATCGGTATAGCGCATAGCGTTTCCCGGGAGTTCAACGGACAAATGGGAAATCACGGTTTTATAAGTAGTGGCCTTTTCCCTTGCCGGGTGAACCAAGATTCGCTTGGCCTCAAATCCGCCGTCGTCATTGCGGGCAATAATCGTCGAGCCGTCGTGGCTGGCTTTCTTTCCAACCAATATCGTTGTACAGGGCATAATAATGGATGACGATTTCAGAACGTTTTTCCATGATCTCTTCCCCCTTTCTCACAGCTTCCGGGGGTTGGCCGGACGGCAGTATTCCATCAGCATACAGGTCTCCATCTGGTTTTGGAAGCGTGCCTGGGCCTGAAGGACGGTTTCCATCAGGACGGAGGAATCCTCGTCCCATCGGGCAATCCCCCGGTAGTAGGCTGTCCTGCGCTTGTCATCCAAGATAAAGGGGTCCACGCCGTAGCGCAGGCACTCCTTAATGAGAATCAGCCGCCCTACCCTGCCGTTGTAGTCGGCAAAGGGGCGAATCTGCTCGAAGCGCACGTGAAACTCCAGAATCTTCTCCAGATCGGCGGACTCCTTTTCGTAGTCCATTACCAGCTTGTTCAGCTTTCGGGCGATCTCCCTGGGGTCTGCCGCCGTGTCCTTGTACAGCCGGGGCATCTGGGTACGGAAGGTACCGCTGCCGAAATACTGCTTCCGGTCGGCGTAGGTACCGTAGGTCAGAAGATAGTGGAGTTTTTTCACATAGTCGGAAGTCAGGGGCTCCAAAGCTGTACGGATCACAAAATCCATAGCCCCCAGGTGGTTGAGCACTTCCAGAATGTCGTCCACCTTCACTGGCTCGAATCCCGGATCAATCCGATTGGTGCGGTAGATGCTCTCCACCTGCTGCCGTTTCAGCCGGTTGCTGGCCATGCGATTGGAGCTGTAGGCAGCGTTCAGCTGGAGGTACTCATAGATGCCGAAGTGGTTGTTCCGCTCCTGCTGGTAGCGGAGCTTTTTCAGGAAGGGGGTAATTTCCACTTCTTCCCTGGCTGGAAGTCCGGGTTTCTCCGCATCTTCCGGTATTAACCAGTCGCCATCCTTCAAAATTGCTCCGGGAATGCGTCCGTCACCGGTGTACTTCCGAATCAGCTGAACTGAGACTCCCCATTTTGCCGCCATTTCTCTCGTTGTCAAAAACTTCATAATTTTCAATCCTTTCAAGAAAACATTGTCATTTAAGGCTTGAGAAGTTGGGATTCTGCTATTGCGGGGGGGCGCAACACCTTGACCCAAATATGACCCAAACCAGAGCGAAAGCCAATGGACCGGATTGAAAATAATGGATTATAAAAGTTCTGAATTTGTCTGATATGTACTGTTTTTTCTAACTTTGTACCGCTGTGTCTCCCCCTCGGGAACGATGGCATTCAAGAGGTCAGCAGTTCGCTCCCGCTTGTTTCTCCCGGTAAGCCTTCTGAAATCTTAACAATTTGGAAGGGCTGTATCTACCTGTCTCTTAAGTATCCAAGCACAGTTTGGCTGTTAACAAAAATGGCTTTGCCGATGAATTTTCATTTGCAAAGCCATTTTGTATCGTACATTTACATTGTTTGTATCTGGGTCCGCACCACGTCAGAACTGCATGTATACAAATGCAGATGCACCGAAAGACGGTCCCCAAACCCCGAAATAAAGTGTAGCCAGGAGGCCTCCTACAATTAGAAGATATGCTGCTTCCAAGGAAAGCGGAAATACAGCAGCATTACCACTGCAATAAAAAAGAAAAACTTCAATGATGTGTATGCCATTGCACACATCCCCCTAAAAATACATGGATTAGATTACAAACTGTCCATAAAATTGCGGGATTTCCTTTCCAGAAAAGCAGATCCCGCAGTTTTGCAAAAAGCCCCACATGGGAACGCCTTACTCTTCCTGAAGCCGCTCCACCAGTGCCATCATTGCTGACACAGAATCAAAGTTTTCAAAATATAGTTATTTCCATCAATCCGTCCCAATGCAAGCGAGCCAGGCTTCCCGAAAGAAGTCTGGCTCTCATTTTGTGCCGCCCCATTGTCATTTCAGACAACATTCCGGCTTGACCAGCAGAAAAAGCAGGTGCTTATGCAAAATCGTCACGAAACTCCGTCAAATCTTGTTTCAGCGGAAGGTGATACCGTTTCAGAGAGCAAAGAAATCCTGCCGCAGCAGGTTGTAAATATTAACCGTCCAAATCCAGCTCTCAGAAGCGGAACTGTGAAAACTGCACGGAAGTTTTGCCATATGTCCGCAAAAAGAAGACATCTGTATATTATAGATAACATTCATCTCCTTTGCGGCAATAATTCTACACTTTAGTGTATTGAACTGCTTTCGCAATTGTGATATACTATTTTGCAAGAGATGGTCCCGATAGTTGCAAGCGACCCCCTATATGTCAGACCAGAACCATCCAAGAGCTTTCGGAAAAGGAGAGGATATTATGAATAAAACGAAAAAAGGCGGCGGCGCTCTGGGCTTCAACACCCTGCTGGGAATCCCCACCGAGATCGGCTATGTTCTGGCTGGTGCCATGGCCATTCTGGTCTTCGTGGTGAAAAACGCAAAAAATGCAATGGATGCCGTTGCCAAAATCATGGGCGGCATCATGATCGTCGTAATTTTGGTCGTAATCTTTGTGGTGCAGCCTCCTGTGGGTGACGCACTGAAGAACACCTTCGTCCCCGAAACCGGTGTTTCTCCCCTCTTCTCTGCAATCCTGACCCTGATGGGCGGCACCGTCGGCGGCTACATCACCTTTTCCGGTGCCCATCGTCTGATTGATGCCCAGATTACCGGCCAGGACAATGTCAAAGAAATCAGCAAGAGTTCTGTCACCGGCATTGGCATTGCCACCCTGGTTCGGGTTATGTTGTTCCTGGCAGTGCTGGGCGTGGTATCCAAGGGTTTGATTTCCGGTGCTGATCTGTCCGCCTCCGGTAACCCTGCAGCAGATGCATTCCGGGCAGGTGCTGGTGAGCTGGGCTACCGCTTCGCCGGCATGGTGCTGCTGTGCGCTGCAATCACTTCCATCATCGGCGCAGCTTATACCTCTGTTTCCTTCCTGAAGACCTTCTCCAAGTCCATTGAGGCCCATGAAAATGGTTGGATCATTGGTTTCATCGCTGTTTCCACGGTGATTATGCTGGTGCTGGGTCAGCCTGCAACGCTGCTGGTTTTGGCCGGTGCTTTCAATGGCCTGATTCTTCCCATCACCCTGGGTGTCTGCCTGGTCGGCGGCAACTCCAAGAAGATCATGCCGCAGAACTACAAGCACCCCATCGCGCTGACGGTTCTGGGTGTTGTGGTGGTCGTTCTGGCCGCTTACCTGGGCATTCCGGCCTTTGTTAAGAATGTAGCCGGTCTGTTCTGATCCCTGAAAGAATTGCTTATATGCGGCAAAAAGGTGCAAATGATTTGTTTGCACCTTTTTGCTCTATTAGGAGAGTAGCCATGCAAAATAAAATGAAAATATTGACTGCAGGAGATAGCTCCATCCTGATCCAGTTTGGCAACACCATCGATCCGGCCATCAACCGGAAGATCACTGCCACGGTTCAGCTGATGCGGGAGCAGCATATCAACGGTGTGACCGATGTGGTTCCGGCGTTCTGCTCCCTTCTGATCAATTATGATCCACGGGTGATTTCCTACGAACAGATAAAACGCCGGATGGAGGGTCTGCTGAAAATTGATGTGGCAGCGGGCGATACCCGAAAGCGGGTGTTTGAAATTCCAGTGTGCTACGGCGGCGAATTCGGCCCGGACATTCAGAACATTGCAGATCATGCAGGTCTGAGCGTGGAGGAGGTCATCCAGATCCATACCTCCCGGGACTACCTGATTTATATGCTGGGGTTCCTGCCAGGCTTTACCTACCTGGGCGGCCTGGATGAGCGGATTCACACCCCCCGTCTGGCCAATCCCCGGATACGGATTCCGGCGGGCAGCGTGGGTATCGGCGGCTCCCAGACGGGAATCTACCCCATAGATTCCCCTGGCGGCTGGCAGCTGATGGGCCAGACCCCGGTGAAAACCTACGATCCGGAGCGGGAGGTTCCGATTCTGGTGGAAGCGGGAGATTATATCCGCTTTGTCCCCATTGACTTAGAAGAGTACCACCGCATCAAAGCGCTGGTGGATCAGAACGAATACCAGTGCGTTGTGCGGGAGGAGGGATGATACCATGGGAATCCGAATTTTAAAAGCCGGCATGCTGACCACGGTGCAGGATCTGGGGCGCACAGGCTATCAAAGTCAGGGTTTTTCTGTGGCAGGTGTCATGGACGTGCGTTCGTTCAAAATTGCGAACCTGCTGCTGGACAACCCGGAAAATGAAGCGGTGCTGGAGTTTACCCTGATGGGACCGACCCTGGAATTTACATCGGAGACCATCATCGCCATTACCGGCGGTGATTTCCAGCCCACCATCAATGGCAATCCTGCGCCGATGTACACGGCGATTTATATAAACCGAGGAGATGTGCTGAAATTCTCCAGTGCCCGAACCGGAAGCCGGGGTTATATTGCATTTTCCTGTTATCTGGACATCCCGGTGGTAATGGGCAGCCGCTGCACCAACTTAAAGAGCCAAATTGGCGGCTTAAAGGGAAGAAAACTGATGGATGGCGACTATATCGGCTTCCGGATCAAGCGGCGCTACCTGCCGTTCTTCCTGTCCAGAACCCTGGATCTGGATGAATTTGACCAGGAAGAGACCACCGTCCGGGTGGTAATGGGCCCCCAGGACAAGATGTTCAGCAAGCAGGGAATCGAAACCTTCCTGAACTCGGAGTACACGGTTACCAGTGATTTTGACCGGATGGGCTGTCGGATGGAAGGTCCGTATATCGCCAGAAAAGAAAATGCAGATATGATCTCCGACGGCATTGCCTTCGGTTCCATCCAGGTTCCGGCCCACGGAAAGCCCATTGTTCTTCTGGCAGACCGGCAGACCACAGGCGGGTATCCCAAGATTGCAACAGTGGCATCCGTGGACATTCCCAAGATTGTCCAGCGAAAGACGGACCATAAGGTGCGTTTCCAGGCAATCACGGTGCAGGAAGCCCAGAAACTGTATCTGGAGGAAGAAAAAGAACTGCTGGCCATGCGCAGTCAGATTCATACCCCCTGCAAGGAAGTGCTGGAGTGCCGTCTGGTGGCCAAGCGGCTGACCAAGCTGCTTACCCTGGCCAATGAAACCCAACGATAGGAAAAGGTGATTCGAAATGGATTTGGAAAAAATTGCTGAATTGGTTAAAATTATTGAAAACTCTTCTCTGAAGGAGTTTTCCTACTCCGAAGGGGAGATGGAGATTTATCTGAGCAAGCTGGATAATCCCCCTGTGATTGCCCCCGGCGGTGCTGCGCCGTTGCCTGCAGCGGCTCCGGCACCTGTGCAGCCTGCGGCAGCGGAGGCTCCGGCAGAGGAAGAAGAACAGTATATCACCTCTCCCATTGTAGGAACCTTCTATTCTGCCCCTTCTCCCACAGCACCGGCCTTTGTCCGGGTGGGCGATAAGGTGAAGAATGGCCAGACGGTCTGTATTTTGGAAGCCATGAAGCTGATGAACGAAATTCAGTGCGAATATGACTGCGAAATTGAGGCAGTTTTGGTCAGCAACGAGCAGAAGGTGGAGTACGGACAGCCTCTGTTCCGCGTAAAAAAGCTGTAAGGGAGTGAAGTCCCATGTTTCATAAGATCCTGATTGCCAACCGTGGGGAGATTGCCGTGCGCATCATTCGTGCCTGCCGCAGTATGGGCATCGGCAGCGTGGCAATCTACTCCCGAGAGGACGCAGACAGCCTTCATGTTCACCTGGCAGACCAGCGGGTGTGCATCGGTGAGGGACCTGCAAAAAACAGCTATCTGAATATGGAACGCATCATCATGGCGGCCAAGAATGTGGGAGCGGATGCGGTTCACCCCGGTTATGGATTCCTGTCGGAAAACAGCAAGTTTGTCCGGATGTGTGAAGAGAACGGCCTGGTGTTCATCGGCCCTTCTGCAGATGTGATCGACAAAATGGGAAACAAGTCCCAGGCCCGCTCCACCATGATGGCGGCCGGCGTACCGGTGGTTCCCGGCACCAAAGAGCCGGTGTACGATGCAGAAACTGGCCTGGAGATGGCGAAGCAAATCGGCTTTCCGGTGATGATCAAAGCCTCTTCCGGCGGCGGCGGCAAAGGCATGCGGGTTGCGGAATCGGCGGCAGATTTTGAGTTCCAGTTCAATCTGGCCCAGCGGGAGTCGGTCAATGCCTTCGGTGACGATACCATGTACATCGAGCGCTACATTCAGAAGCCCCGTCATGTGGAAATCCAGATTATGGCAGACAGCCAAGGCAATGTGGTAGCTCTGGGAGACCGGGACTGCTCGGTCCAGCGCAACCATCAGAAGCTGATTGAGGAATCCCCTTCTCCTGCCATCAACGAGCAGACCAGAGAGGCCATGAATCAGTTTGCCGTGCTGGCGGCGAAAACCGTGGGCTATACCAATGCCGGTACCATTGAGTACATCGTCTCCGATACCGGAGAATTTTACTTCATGGAAATGAACACCCGCATTCAGGTAGAGCATGGCGTTACGGAAATGGTAACGGGCACCGACCTGATTGTAGAGCAGATCCGGGTAGCCGCCGGTTTCCCCCTGAGTTTTACCCAGGAAAGCGTAAAGCTGCGGGGGCATGCCATCGAGTGCCGGATCAATGCGGAAATTCCGGAAAAGCGGTTTATGCCCTGTCCCGGACAGGTGAAGATGATCCACCTGCCGGCAGGCAACGGTGTCCGGGTGGATACCTGCCTGTATAGCGGATACCGGATTCCTTCAGAGTACGATTCCATGATTGCCAAGGTGATTGTCCATGCTCCCACCCGGGAGGCAGCGCTGCGGAAAATGTACGGTGCGCTGGATGAGATGGTGGTGGTAGGTGTGCAGACCAATCTGGATTTTCAGTACCAGATGGTGCGCCACCCGGTATTCGTCCAGGGCAAGGCCCACACCGGCTTTATTGAAGATGTGATGAATCTGAAAATTGGAGATCGATAAGATGTATAAAATTGACCTGAACAGCGACCTGGGCGAAAGCTTCGGCCGATACGCCCTGGGCATGGACAACCGGATCATTCCGCTGATTTCCTCTGCCAATGTAGCCTGCGGATATCATGCCTCCGACCCGGTGGTGATGGAGAAAACCGTTGCCATGGCCCGGGACGCAGGTATTGGCATCGGTGCCCACCCTGGTTTTCCGGACCTGATGGGATTTGGCCGGCGGAATCTGGATGTGACGCCGGCAGAGGCCAGAGCCTATACACTGTACCAGTTGGGTGCATTGGATGCATTTTGCCGGGCAAAGGGTGTGAAGATGCAGCATGTCAAGCCCCATGGTGCCCTCTACAATATGGCAGGCAAGGACTACGCCCTGGCTAAGGGAATTTGCGAAGCCATTGCCGGTTTTGACCGGGATCTGATCGTCATGGCGCTGTCCGGCAGTGAACTGGTCCGGGCGGCAGAGGACATGGGTCTGCGGGTTGCCCGGGAAGTGTTCGCCGACCGGGCTTATGAAGAGGATGGCTCTCTGGTCAATCGCCGGAAGGAAGGGGCCATGGTGACGGATGAAGATGTGGCCATTGCCCGGGTTGTGCGCATGATCCGGGAGCAGAAGGTAACTGCCATTACCGGCAAGGACATTCCCATCCGGGCAGACTCCGTCTGTGTCCACGGCGACGGAGAAAAGGCCCTGGCATTTGTGGAAAAAATCCGGGCAGAGCTGACCAGTCAGGGCATCCAGATCTGCCCGCTGTCGGAAATTGTATAAGAAAAAATCGAAGGGTTTCTCAGACCCCCCTGCAATGCCAAAAAGCCAGGCTTTCTGAAAGAAGCCTGGCTCTCATTCTATAGGATTCCGCCGATCATGGGGGCACCTTCTATGCTGAAGCCGCCCAACATAGTTATTATATCATAAAGATGCTTCGTCCGTCTATCCGCATCTTTTCTAACTTTTTTCACCCATTTTCAGATAATATGCGGGATTGAAAGATCATCGTTCCTATGGTATCCTTTAGGTACAACAAAGGAACGAAAGTTCCCCCGCAAAGGAGGCTCATCTCACCATGAGAAGTCCGGATGTTCATCAGAACTAACCCTCGATTGAAGTTACACGCAGTTCAATCGAGGGTTAGTTCTTTTTTGCGATAACCGCTTCCCTGCGCTGGGATTTGGTGCAAAACCCTCCAGTTCTATACATCTTTTTGATGGCCTTCACTGCAGCGTTGCCTCCGTCGTCGCTGACAAAAATATCATATGCACCGGGGATGCTTCCCACCGTGACCACCCGTTTCACCCCGGTCCGCTGCCGGAGGATCTCGATCATATTGGCCTTCCGTGCTGCCGGGTCATAGAGTTTCAGATAGGTATATCCCGGATATTCTGCCGCAGGAGCAGTGGTTATACGGATTCGTCCTCCCAACTCCGCCTGCAATCGTCTGCAAATGCGCTGAATCTGGGCATCCGGCGCCAGAACCATAAGATAGAGCACCTGTTCCTGCTCTGTACGGCAGCATTTTTTCGTATAGTTGCGGTAGGGGGATCGGCGCAGCTTTTCAAACATATCCCGCTCCGCATCGTTGCAAAACACTCCGTAGTAAATATGCAGGGTGTTGTCATAAAGGGCATTTACAAAGGTGTGCGCACCTTCTTCGTCAATGATATGCTCTGCAATTTGGGCCGTTTCCCGGCTCAGGGGGACCGTGTCTAAGTAACGGTTTTCTTTGATATCATACAGCACCGCACCGTCCATGGCGATTACCGGCAGCTTCAGGTCAATGCCGCTGAGCAAATCCAGCATAGAGGCCGGAGTGCGGATGGTGGAAACCGTAAAATGGGCACCACGGGCAATCAGACGGTTCAGCTCCACCTTATTATACGGGATCATGGTCTCCCGGCTGGATACCAGCACAGAATCAATCCCGCTGACATAGAGGGTGGAATCCCCCTTTTTGATCGGCATATGAATCACATTCAGCCCCACCCCCACGCCAATGCCCACCAGGGTATCCAGCACCCGGTTAAATACAAACAAATACGGGTTCGTGTCAAAGCTGTGGTTGATGGCAATGGTAAGGAACACCACACAGGAAAAATAGGATGCGTTTCGCTTGTTCAGCAGCACCGTAGTGTAGAGAATGGCAATCAGCATGGCACAGGCGCACAGGTAAACCACATGCTTTCCCACCCAGGGAAACTGCTGGAAAAACCGCAAAAACACAAGTCCATAAGCTGCTCCCACAAACGTACCGATGGTGCGCTGCTTGGCCATGGTCAAAGTGGTGGTGGTATAGGGCTGCATACACCACAGCACCGCAAGAACGCTGTAAAATGGTATACCGCCGCCAATGGGCAGAAGTTCCCGCAGGAAAGAAATGATCATACAAATGGCGGCGCCCAGCGCCGATTTGACAATCCGCGCTCCGATGGGCGGCAGTTTCTTTTTGTCAGCGTTCATGGAAATCCTCTCTTTTCCTCAGCTTAGCGAAGTGCGCCCAGGGATGTGCTGTTTATTCTCCAAACATCTCGTTTACCAGCCGAACCAAGATGTCTGCCGTGCCTTCCACCCCGAACCGGCCGGAATCCAGCATAATGTCCTTATTGGTGGAAACATCCACATATTCCGGGCAATAGCGCCGATGGTATAACTCCCGGGAACGGTCAACCTCCCGGATTCGTTTTCGGGCAGTTTTTTCGTCCATTTTGAGAACTTCGGTGCATCTGCGAAGCCGGGTTTCAAAGGGTGCATAGATGTACACATTCAGATGATTTTCCATGTCCATGAGAATGCTGTCAGCACAGCGCCCCACAATAATACAGGATTCCTTTTGGGCCAGGTCCCGGATAATGTTCTTTTGAATCAGGAAAATCTCATCGCGCATACTGGCAATCCCCATACCCAAAGGGTACTGTTGGCGGAAATACAGGGATTGGGAATGCTCTTCTGTGCTGCTGATGACAGACACCGGCAGTCCCATCCGGCTGGCAGTTTCCTCCACAATATCCCGGTCATAGAAATGGACGCCAAGTTCCCGGGACATTCTCTGGGCAACGATTCTTCCCAGACTGCCAAACTGCCGGGAAATGGTCACAACGTACTGCTTCATAGCCTACCTCCCTTGTATCCGCGGCTGTTGTTTTTTACGTTTTTGCAGGCTTCTGACCACACAGGACAGGGAAAAATTGATGATAAAGTAAACCAAACAGGCAAATCCAAACAAAACGAACACGTCGGACACATTGACCGTATTCAGTCCGTTATAGCGGTAGGCAGAGCTCAGCAGCTTCTTTACCCGGGACATCAGCTCAATGGTGGCCACGTTGGCCAGGTAAGAAGAGTCTTTGATGGTGGTAATCACCTGGCTGAGCAGGGTAGGGACAATATTGCCAAAAGCCTGAGGCAGCACGATGTACAGCATAATCTGCACCGTGGAAAACCCCTGGGCGTGTCCTGCCTCAAACTGCCCGTGGGCCACAGAGTTCAAGCCGCCTCTTACAATCTCTGCAATTACGGAGGAGGTGAACAGGATCAGGGCCACAGCGGTTTTGAACAGCAGTTTCACCTCCGCCGAGGACAGCCCCCAAAGCTTCTGGTTCAGTACTTCCGGACAGGGGCAGAAAACCAGGCAAATGAAAATCCACAAAAGCAGCGGGGTATTTCGGAAAATTTCAATATAGGCAACGGACATCCACTGGAAAATCCGGGTTTTTCCGCTGGTACAATAGTTTCTGACCATGGCAAGGATGGAGCCGAACAGAATGCCCAGCAGCACCGCCACCACGGAAATAATCACGGTAAAGCCCACACCTTTCATAATGTAGGCGAATACGGCAGGATTGGTGATAATGGAAAAACTTCCCTTCAATGCTTCCATTGTTTACACCATCCTTTCTGCGCTGCGCGCCTTCTGACCGGAGCGGACATCCCGCTTCTTCAGAGAAATTTCCCACATACTGGCAAGAGAAGACAACGGGCAGCACACAATAAAAAACAGCAAGCCGCTTAAAATATACGCCGGGGCGTAAGCGCCGCCGGTATTCTCGCCTGTAACAAAGTTGTAGGTCACAGAAATCAGGTCCGTACCGCCTACAATATACAGGCAGGAAGTGTTTTTGATCAGGTTCACCACCTGATTGACCATAGGCGGCAGAATAATTTTAATACTCTGCGGCAGAATGATGTAATACATTCTGCCCAGGTATCCGAACCCTTGGGAAGCCGCCGCCTCAAACTGTCCCCGGGGAATGGATTCAATTCCCGCCCGGACGACCTCCGCCACATAGGCACCGTGGTAGATTCCCAGGGTGAGAATGCCTGTGTTGATAATGCCGATGCTGAGATCGGAAAATGCCAGGGCATAATACAGAAAACACATTTGCAGCAGCACCGGGGTGTTCTGAATTACTTCCACATACACCCGGGCCACAAATGCCAGCGGCTTTTTTCCGCTGGTGGCAAACAGGCCCAGCACGATGCCGATGACCAGTGCCAGTATCAGCCCGAACAGCGCAGTAAGCGCCGTGCTTTCCAACCCCAGAAGGAAGGTCCCCCGATAGAGCCACACCTTATTCCAGGCCTCGGCAGAAAATAATCCGCTCATGGTATTTCCCCCTTTTGTTCTAAGGCGACTGCCGGAATCCGGCAGCCGCCTTATGATCTTTGTGGTTACGCGATGCCGTTTTCGGCAATCAGGGCATCAATGGTGCCGTCTTCCAGCCAGGTGGTGATCAGTTCCTCACACAGGGCGCTCATGCCGGAGTCCTTGGTGGTAGCGATGCCATACTCCTGGGGAGCGAACTTATCTTCAATGTAGCTGCGGGAATCGGTGTTGTACACAGCCAGGATGGACTTATCCACACAGAAGGCATCCACTTCACCGGCGCTCAGTGCAGTGGAAATGGTGGGATAGTCATCATACTGGGCAAAGCTGATGCCGGCAGTCCAGGTAGCGGGGTCGAAGGTCTCTTCGTCAAAGCCGTCGGCAGGCAGCACACCGGCTTCAATCATGGCCTTTACCAGTGCCTTGGCAGAGGTGGAGCCGGAGGAAACGCCTACCTTCTTATCAACCAGGTCTGCCAGGGTGGTAATGCCGGATTCATTCTCTACCAGAACGGTGACATAGTCGGTATAGTAGGGCGTGGTGAAGTCCCAGCTCTTTTTCCTCTCTTCGGTGATGGTGAAGGTTGCCAGAACGCAGTCGATATCACCGGAATCCAGCAGCTCCGTACGGGTAGCAGCGGTGACAGCGGTAAATTCCACATCTACGCCCAGATACTCCGCAATCTTCTGCGCCAGAGAAATCTCCATGCCGGAATATTCACCAGTCAGCTCGTCCTGGAAGCCAAAGCCCAGAACGGCATTCTTGACACCTACACGCAGAACGCCGCGGTCAACAATGGCCTGCACATCCTCGGGATAGGCAGCTGCGGTTTCAGCAGCAGTCTCAGCCACAGTCTCCGGGGCCGCCGCTGTAGGCGCAGCAGTGGCAACAGGGGTTTCGGAAGCGCCGCAGCCAGCAAACAGGGCCGCAGTCATGAGGACGCTCAGCAGCAGGGCAGTCAGTTTTCTCAGTTTCATAATACTTACCTCCTGAATTCATTTATCTCCATCGCCCGCTCTCACCCGGGCGAAAGAAACCTACTTGCGGATAATCTTGCCAAGGAATTGCTTCAGTCGTTCGTTGCTGGGGTTTTCAAAGAATGCATCCGGAGTGCCTTCCTCCAGGATTTCGCCATCGGCCATGAACACAATCCGGTCTGCCACCTGACGGGCAAAGCCCATTTCGTGGGTTACCACCACCATGGTGATATTCTCTTTTGCCAGCTTGATCATCACATCCAGCACTTCCTGAATGGTTTCCGGGTCCAGGGCGGAAGTTGGCTCATCAAACAGGATAATCCTGGTCTGGGCACACAGAGCACGGGCGATGGCAATACGCTGCTGCTGACCGCCGGAAAGGGTGGTGGGATAGACATGAGCCTTATCCCGCAGACCCACCACATCCAGATAGTGGTAAGCCAGTTCCTCCGCTTCCTTTTTGCTCTTGTGGTGCAGCTTCATAGGCGCCAGCGTCAGATTCCGCAGCACCGTCATATGAGGATACAGGTTAAACTGCTGGAATACCATTGAGGTGGTTCTTCGCACCAGCTTTGTCTTGTTGTGGTGAGTCAGCTCCTCCCCGTCTATGTAGACATGACCGCTGGAAGGGGTCTCCAGAAAGTTCATGCACCGCACCGTGGTAGATTTGCCGGAACCAGAGGGGCCAATGATGACCAGCTTCTCTCCTTCTTTGACTTCCAGGTTGATATCTTTGAGAACGTGCAGGTCCCCAAAGTACTTATCTACATGTTCCAGTTTGATCATATGATTTCCTCCCTGCGAAGCAAATAAAAAAAGACAAAGCTGTTTTCTCCGGAAAATTCCGAACGAAAACACCTTTGTCTTCATGTTTTGTTTAATCTATATGAAACAATATACTGCAAACTGTTTAATTTGTCAATAGCTTTTCTTAATTTCTGCTGGGCTGCGATTTCACATCGCCGCCAGATTCTTCCCATACCCGTGGTACGGGGTACAGCCTGAATCCTTTCAGCTTATGACCATTTGCTCTCTGTTTTGCAGGTGTTTGTTGATGACCAGAAGGAAGACCGTGGTGGACAGAATGGAGCCCACAATATCCGCTACCGGTTCGGCATAAAAAGCAGACTGGGCAGAAAACAGCATTGGAAGAATCACGGTGCTTACCGCATACAAGGATTTGCGAAACACCGACAGGAAGAGGGCTGTTTTTGTTCTTGCCATGGCAGTCAGGCCGTCCACAAAAACATACTGGAATCCCAGCGGGATAATCATGAGTGTAACGGTGTGAATCGCCCAGATGGAAAACTGAAAATATTCCGGGTCCGAAGTGAACATCCCCACAAAATACTCCGGTATCATCCGGGAAAGCAGAAACATAACGGTCGTAAATACACACATCAGTTTCAGAATGTATTTTTCCGCCGCTTTGATCCGGTCTGTTCGCTGGGCCCCGTAATTAAAGCTTAAAATTGCCTGGGTCCCGCCGCTGATTCCCAACATCGGCGCAGTAATCATCAGAAGATAACTCTGGGCAATGGTTGCGCAGGTAATCAGCATATCTCCCTGCTCCGGTCCGCCGTACTTCTGAAGAACGGAATTCATCAGAATCAGAATCACGCTGTCTGTAGCCAGAATCATGAAGGGGGAAAATCCAAGGAAAAGGATACGGACCATAACTCTGCGGCTGTACTGCCCGAATTTTATTCTGACGTGCACTCTTTTGCTGAGCAAGAAACAGATGGCAAAGGCACAGGATGCAAACTGAGAAATCACCGTTGCAATGGCCGCACCTGCCACATCCATGTTGAATACAAAAATAAACAGCGGGTCAAGTATAATGTTTGAAACTGCACCAATCAGCACCGTAGCCATGCCCGCCACAGGAAATCCCTGGCAGTTGATAAAGTAGTTCAGTCCCACAGCCATCAGAGCGAAAAAAGTACCGGCTGTGTAAATGGTCATATAGGTATCGGCATAAGGGAAGGTGATGCTGCTTGCGCCAAACCACATCAGAAGCTGCTCTTTGGAGAACAGGAAAATAACCGTAAGCGCAATGGAAAAACAGCACAGCATAAGGAAAGCGTTTGACAAAACCTGCTGGGCTTTTTCCTTGTTTTTTTCCCCAAGGTGGATTCCCATAATGACAGAGCCGCCGAGGCCCACCAGCGTACCGAAGGAAGACAAGAATGTAACAATCGGCCCGCATACTCCCAGGCCCGCCAGGGCAAGGTCACCGATTTGCGGGATATGGCCAATATAGATACGGTCAATGATACTGTAGAGCACATTGACAAACTGGGCAATCATAGACGGAATTGCCAGCCGTAAGACAAGAGATGGAATGGAGTCTTTTCCGAGATCTGTTGAACCTTTCATTTTAAAACCCCCGGTGCTTCATTATAGCAAATTTTTTTGGAAGTTCAACAGCAGAAAAGCATTCACAGTATTTTCCGTTATTCCACTAACACCGTCTTTGCATAGTTTAGAACAATTTATTCATTATATGCATAGAACAATTTGTTCTGAGGTATAGTGACAGCGGTGATTGAAATGGCTGAACGATACGAACGAATCCGCAATCTCCGGGAAGATGCCGACCTGACCCAGGCACAGCTGGGCGCCTGCATCAATGTCCCCCAGCGCACCTACGCTTACTACGAAACCGGCGAGCGGATGATTCCGCCCCAGGTGCTGATTTCCCTGGCAAGGTTTTACCATGTGAGCGTGGACTATATTCTGGGCCTGACCGATCAGAAGCAGCCCTATCCCAGAAGCCGCTAAAGATCTTTCCTCATAGTGCATAAACAGAGAGCGAACTGACGTAAACCACTCAGTTCGCTCTCTTTTCTCATCTCAAAGTGACAGGATGCACAACCATCACGCATAGATAATCACAAGTCCCGTCAGGATTCCGATGACGGTAGCCAGTGCAGGCAGCTTGGAGCGCCACATCAGAATTGCTTCCGGCATCAGTTCGCCGAACACCACATACAGCATAGCGCCGGAGGCGAAGCTCAGAGACAGCGACAGCATGTCCGGGCCCATGGTTCCCAAGTAAAGCCCCAGGATGGCGCCCAACACCGTGGGAGTCCCGGTAAGCGCAGTCAGCAATGCAGCCTTACCCTTTTTCATTCCGCCGGAAATCAGCGGCACCGCCACAGCCATGCCCTCCGGAACGTTGTGCAGTCCAATGACGATTGCCATGACGATTCCGCCCCGGGAAAGGACCGCTTGCTGGGCAGAGGTGGCAAAGGACGCGCCGATGACCATACCCTCCGGCACATTATGCAGGGCAATGGCTGCCGCCATTACCAGTCCCGCCAGGAACAGGCTTCCGTGGTTCTGTTCTCCCTGCTCGTGGACCTGATAGTGGTCTGCGTGAATCAGTTCTTCCAGGGAGTCCGCCGTCTTGGGGTGGCTCTCATCGATATGGGCTACCTCATGGTTGGTATCCCGGTCAATCCAGGCATTGAGCAGGTAAATCACCGCATACCCCAGCATCACACCCACCGCTGCCAGTATCAGATACATATGGTCCGGGGTTCCCTCCGGGGCCACCGCCTGGACCAGCAGGTCAAAACAGACCACCGCCGTCATTACGCCGCCGGCGAAGCTCAAAAGCAAGCTGACCGTGCGGCTGGAGTCTTTCCGAAACAGGCAGGACACCACACCGCCCAAGCCTGTGCCACCCATACCGGCCAGCGCCGTAATACATACAATTTCCCAAAGCAAATCCATTGAAATCCCTCTAATCTTCAAAACAGAGAACTGAAATTAACCAAAGCTAACATCCAGCTACCTATCATAGTCACTCACAGCGGGAAAGTCAATCCCAGAAAGCCCTCTTCTACCTGAAATTTCGCTTTTTTCCGTCATTGACGAGTTCATTTTTGCGGGTATAATGATGATAGAAAAATGAAGCTCCCATGTCAGAAAATGGAGCAAATTCCCCACAAGGAGACTCGACATGAAATACAGATTTGACCGATACGGCAACCCCATTTCCCAGCTGGGGTATGGTTGCATGCGATTCAGCAAAAAGGGCAGCGGCATCGACTACGAAAAAGCGGAGAAGGAAGTGCTTCTCGCCATCGAAAAAGGGGTCAATTATTTTGATACCGCCTATATCTACCCGGGCAACGAGGAATGTCTGGGATGGATTCTGGAGAAAAACAAGTGCCGGGAGAAAGTGAATATTGCCACCAAGCTTCCCCAATACATCCTTCGCTCCGCCGCAGCCATCGACAAAACCTTTCTCGAGGAACTGAAGCGTCTTCGCACCGACTACATTGACTACTATCTGATGCACATGTTCACGGACTACGCAGAATGGGAGCGGCTTCAGAAGCTGGGGATTGAACAGTGGATTGCCCGGCAGAAAGCGCAAGGGCGCATCCGCTATATTGGCTTTTCCTACCACGGGGATACGGAGATGTTCCTGAAAATTCTGTATGCCTACGACTGGGACTTCTGTCAGATTCAGTATAACTACCTGGATGAGCACACCCAGGCAGGACGAGCAGGGCTGCAGGCCGCGGCAAAGAAAGGGATTCCCGTGATTATCATGGAGCCCCTTCGGGGCGGCAAGCTGGTGAATCTGCCGCAGAAGGCCAAGGAGATGCTGGCCACCAACAGCAAGGGCTGCACCCCCGCCGAGCTGGGTCTGCGCTGGCTGTGGAACCAGCCGGAAGTGACCTGCGTACTCTCCGGCATGAACTCAGAAGACATGATTAACGAGAACATCCGCATCGCCTCCGAGGCCGAGCCGGGGCATCTGACCCAGGAAGATATGGAGGTTGTGGCCCAGATCAAGCAGATGATCCGGGAGCATGAAAAGGTGGGCTGCACCGGCTGCCGGTACTGCATGCCCTGTCCCAAAGGCGTGGATATCCCCGGCAACTTCCACTACTACAACCTGATGTACATGGAGAAAAAAGCTTCCGCCAGAAAGGAATTTGCCCGGAATATGGGTCTGCGGACAGAACCCGGCTTTGCCACCCAGTGCGTCGGCTGCGGTCTGTGTGAAAAGCACTGCCCTCAACACCTTCCCATCCGGGAAAAACTGAAGGAAGCCGACCGGGATCTCCGGCCCCTGCCCTATCGGATTGGCATCCAGGTTGCGAGAAAAATTATGAACCGGTAGGCGCAATCCAACGGTCCGGGATTTCCTCTTTTCAAAAACATCGCCCCCTCAACGCAGTTCTCTAAACGGCCCCAGATTGTGCAGACAGCACAAAAAGCCCCTGGTTTGTCCTCCAAATAATACGGAACCGCTTCCCTGATACGCTGCAAATCACTTCATTCAGCCTACCCCGCACGGTTCAGACTGTTCTGATTTGAGGACTTCTCCGGTCATAGTGGATTCCTTTTTTACGTTACTTTCTCTGACCAAATAGATGGGCCTTCTTTTCGTTTCCAGATAGGTTTTTGCCAGATATTGTCCCAGAATGCCAATTCCCAGCATCTGAATGCCGCTCAGCAGCAAAATGATACACACCAACGACGGCCAGCCGGCTGTGGGATCGCCGAAACAGAGTGTCCGGAAAATAATAACAAAAATCATAACAAAGGCCAGTATGCAGCAGCCCAGACCCACCACGGAAGAAATCACCAGCGGAGCAGTGGAAAATGCAACGATTCCCTCCATGGCATACAGGAACAGTTTCCAGAAACTCCATTTGGTTTCCCCGGCAACCCGGGCAATGTTCTCATATTCCAGCCACTTTTTTCGGTACCCGATCCATCCGAAAATACCCTTGGAGAATCGGTTGTATTCCTTCATGGACAAGATTGCCTGCACCACATCCCGGTTCATCATCTGAAAATCCCGGGCACCGTCTACAACATTGGCATCCGAAATGCGGTTGATGAGTCTGTAGAATTTTCTGGCAAAAAATGACCTTATCGGCGGCTCTCCTTTTCTGTCCACACGGCGAGAACCCACACAATCGTAGCCTTCTTCCTTTATATAGCGGTACATTTCCGGAAGCAGAGCCGGCGGGTCCTGCAAATCCGCATCCATAACCACCACATAATCCCCGCTGGCACTTTCCAGACCGGCGTAAATTCCCGCTTCCTTTCCAAAATTCCGGGAAAAGGAGACATATTTAACCCGTTCATCCTGCTGGGCAAACCGTTTGATCGTTTCCAAAGTGCGATCCTTGGAGCCATCGTTGATAAAAAGAAACTCAAAGTCCACTTCTGACATTTCCTTTGCAACTGCGGTAATCTCCCGATAAAATGCTCCGAGAGCTGCCTCTTCGTTGTAGCAAGGAACAACTACGGTTATCTTCTCCATACACGATTCCTTCCTCTATCCAGCATCCGTTCTTGTAATGATATCTATTATATAAATTCATCTGGCTTTATTCAAGGCAAAAAAGTATAATTTGAAAACTTGACAGTTTTTATCCGATGGGGTAAGATTACAGGTAAATACGTGATAAAAAAGATGGGATAGAGTATGAAAATCAGCAAGCAGAATCTGGCAAAAATTTTGTGGTACGCAGGTATCTTTTTCTTTTTTTACATCTGGTTTTCCCAGGTACATCCGCTTGTGGTGTATGATATGGATGATTGGACCTATCTGGCATATGTCCGGCCAGCAACCCCGGTATGGGGGGACTGGAATCCGGCCAAGATTTTTCCGGAAGTGATGATGCCCTTCTTCTCCACCCTGGGACGGTATCTGATCTATCCCGTGCTGGGCGATTATATCTCGGCGCAAACCATCACTCACGCTCTGGTAGTCAGTGGATTTATCACCATCTATGCTGCCTGCTTTGCTTATCTGCTGAAGCGGCTTTTCTCCCTTTCTGCGCCTGCAGCAGGGATGGCAACCCTTCTGTTCCTCACATTCCACTTCCTGGTATGGCGCACGGAAGATTGGAACAATTCCTATCTGTTCAGCAGCGTAGATCTGAACTGCTATTATAACTATGTAATCCCCGGTTTGCTCAATGCCTCGCTGGTCATGTATCTGTTGGCAAATCATCCCTTCCAGGCCCATCTGCAAAGCAAAGCGCCCTGGAAGCAAGGGATTTTTCTATTGGTTCTCTATCTGGCAATTTTCTCTAACCTTACGGACAGCGGAAGTCTGGCTGCCTATGCCGGTGCCTGTCTGGTGGTCAGCCTGTGGAAAAATCGCAAACAGCTGCGGCCAGGCAGACTGCTCAAGCAAAACGTCCTTTCTCTCGGCATTCTTCTGGCTTGGTTCATCAGCGCCGTATTTGAACTCAGCGGCGGACGGGCCGGCAGCGCCGGAGATGGGTTATTGATTACTTCTCTGCGTTATACCTTGGTCTCCCTGTTTGAAATTTTGTTTGCCTGCAACAAGGTTTTCTGGCTCTGTGTAGCTGTCATTATCGCCGCATCCTTAGCCTGCTTTTTCTGCACCAGGAAAAAATTGTCTCAGCCAGAAAAGTTTTTGCCTTCTTTCTTCCTGTGTCTGATTGCCGCCGCTGCCCAGAGCATTTATACTTTGGCGCTGTGTGCCGCAGTTGCTCCCAGCTATATTTTCCGCAGCGAATACCTGTTCCCGCCTTTCTTTTTCTACCTTTTGCTGGTTTTCCTGGGGCTGGGATATCTTCTGAGCCAGTTTCCCAGACTTCCGGCCATTTTACCTTTGGTTCTGCTGGTTCTGATTTTCCAGGTGAATACCCATGGAAACACCTTCCATCAGCCCAATATGTCTAACCTTCCTGGCAGTGTGTGCGCAGAAGTCAGCAGAGGGATTTTAAAGCAAATCCAGTTGGCCGATCAGCAAGGACTAACGGAAATGGACCTGTATGTTCCCGTCTATGTAACCGATCCGGAAACCATGGATAACTGGCCTTACTCCCAGGTGTTGTTACCGAGAATTTCCGGCACACTGTACGAGCATGGCCTGATTGGTTACCCCATTGAAATTCACCCCGTCCCTTCCGCAGACTTTAACCGGCAATATCATCTTCCCATTCCCTGATGTATACTCTCCTTGTTCTGTTCCAGCCGCCTTTTGGCATGTCCAAAAGGCAGCTTTATCCAAAGGTATCCTATTGAATCCCACCCTTTTTTGTGTTATACTGAAACCACTCTGATTATCCATTTTGAAAGCTGCAGGTATTTACCATGACACATTCTGAGCCGATTTCAAAAGCGTCTTCCCCCAATGCCCTGAGCAAATTGCAATTTTATTGTCTGATTGCTGCCGGCGCATTGCAACTGCTGTTCATGATTCTGGGCAGCTTGTTTAACTACGTTGCCTATTATTATGTGGAAAACTATTTGATTGTTCCTTGTGCAGGCTTTTTTGCCCTTTCTCTGCTATCCAAGGTTCCTTCCTATGCCCGTAAATCCATGTTGCTGTGCCTGGCTATGGTCATATGGTTCATGGTGACCCAGACTGCCCAGCGCGCCCAGGGCATGCAGACAAAAATCATCAGCATGTTCTTCTGTACATACCTTCTGGCATTTCCTTATGCCTCCATCACCGAAGACGGCAAAATACAGCGGGGTCTGAAATGGATCACAGGCATCTATATCGCCGTTCCGATTATACTGTGTATCGATGCATCCATGCTGTATTTCGGTCTGCTTCCGGAGTGGTTCCACAACGAAGTACGCTGGGACGGGGCCAGACTTCTGGCACTTTGGCATCCCAACATCTGTGCCTGCCTGTTTATGGTCGGCATTGCTCTGTGTCTTGGCCTGTTCTTTTCCTGCAAAAAGCCTTATGGAAAAGCGCTGCTGATTTTTGCTTGCGCAGTTCAGTTTCTCTTCCTCGCCCTGACAAATTGCCGTACCTCTATTTTGATGACCTGCGCTTTGGTCGGCGGTGTTTTCTTCTTCGGGGTATATCGGGTCGGATGGCTTCGGACTGTTTTGTGCGCTTTCCTTTCCCTGCTTCTGATGCTGGGACTGTTTGTCCTATCCAGCTCCCTATATAAAGCAAACGAAACAGCTTTGATCGAAAAATATACCCAGCAGATAGAAAGCCAAGCTATGGAACAGGCTTGCGCAGCTTCTTCCCTCTCCGACAGCGTCACCGTACCGGCCGAAATGGATTCCCAAACCGGAGAAATCACCCTGGAAACTGTCAACGGCCAAGGCTCCTTTATGAGCGATCTGAAGACCCTCAACGGCCGCACTATCATCTGGAAGTCAGCACTCAACGCATTGCGGGACAACAAGCGGATTCTGCTGTTCGGTACCGAATATGTGGGTACCAGCATCTCTTATTACAATCCCTTCCCTGTGGTTCATGGACATAACAGCTGGGTGGAAATTACCTTCCGCATGGGTTTGCTGGGCTTGATTTTTGCATTGGCCTTTACCTGGATTGGACTGCGTTCTGCCGTTACTTTGATTTTTGACTCCCAGACGGATATGTGGAAGAAAAGCGTCAGCATGCTCACGCTCTGCATAATGGTCGCCGGCGCATTGGAGCCATTCCTGTTCAGTGCAGATATTTCCTATCATTTTTTGGATTTCTTTTTCTTTATTTGCCTGGGGTATCTGGATACCTGGTATCACCAGCGCAAAGAAGGTTCCAGTGTGTAACCTCCCATAACACAGCAAACCAGGCTTGCTTTTTGGCAAGCCTGGTTTTTTATCCCTCCATTACAGCAGAGCCTTCAGGTCTTCCTCCGGTGTGGTAATGGGCGCAATGTGGTAGTTCTCCACCAGATAGTTCAGAACGTTCTCGGATACGAATGCTGGCAGGGTGGGGCCAAGACGGATATTCCGGATGCCCAGATAAAGCAGGGTCAGCAGAATGCACACCGCTTTTTGCTCGTACCAGGACAGCACCATGGAAAGGGGCAGATCGTTGACGCCGCAGCCAAAGGCGTTGGCCAGGGCCACCGCAATCTGGATGGCGCTGTAGGCATCGTTGCACTGGCCAATGTCCATCAGCCGGGGCAGCCCCGCCACAGTGCCCAAATCCAGGTCGTTGAACCGGTATTTGCCGCAAGCCAGGGTCAGAACCACCGTATCTGCCGGGGCCTGCTTGACAAATTCGGTGTAATAATTTCTGCCGGGCCGGGCGCCGTCACAGCCGCCTACCAGGAAAAAGTGCCGGATAGCGCCGGATTTCACCGCCTCCACCACCTTGTCCGCCACGCTCAGTACGGTTCCCCGGGCGAAGCCGGTCATCACCGTTTCGCCCCCATTGATGCCGGTGAAGGTCTGATCTTCCCCAAAGCCGCCCAGCGCCAGGGCCTTCTCAATCACCGGTGTAAAGTCCTTTTCCTTTCCGATATGCACCATTTCCGGATAGGACACCACTTCTGTGGTAAACACCCGGTCGGCGTAGCTGGCCTTGGGAGGCATCAGGCAGTTGGTGGTAAACAGAATGGGGGCAGGGAGATTGGCAAATTCCTTCTGCTGGTTCTGCCAGGCGGTGCCGAAGTTGCCCTTCAGATGGGGATACTTCTTCAGCTCCGGGTAGGCGTGGGCAGGCAGCATTTCTCCGTGGGTGTAGATGTTGATGCCCTTGCCCTGGGTCTGCTCCAGCAGCAGCTTCAGATCCAGCAGGTCGTGACCGGAAATCACAATGAAGGGGCCTTTTTCCACCTTCAGCGGGACGGTGGCAGGCTCCGGAGTGCCGAAGGTTTCGGTGTTGGCCTTGTCCAGCAGCTCCATGCAGCGAAGGTTGTATTTGCCCACTTCCATCACAACAGGCAGCAGCTGCTCCATGTCCCAGTCCTCTCCCACAACAAACAGGGCCTTGGCCATAAACTGGTTCAGTTCCTCATCGGTGTAACCCAGCACCATGGCATGGTAAGCATAGGCCGCCACACCCCGGATGCCGAAGAGAATCAGGGATTTCAGGCTGCGGATGTCCGGATCATCTGTCCACAGCTTCTGCATGTCATAGTCCTCATTTCTGCCGCAGGGGGCGCCGCAGCCGGTGCAGCCGGGAAGCAAGGCAGCCTTTTCCAGGTGGACCTGGTCAATCAGCTCCTGCAGGGTCTGGGCATTGAAATTTACATTGGTAATGGTTGCAAACAGCCCCTCGATCATCAGATTCCACACCCGGCCGGGAATCTGGGAAACATTGTCGGTTGTCCGGGCCAAACCAATCAAAGCGCCGGTAAGGCGATCCTGCAAATTGGCTACATCTGCGCTTTTTCCGCAGACGCCGGCCTTGCCGGTGCAGCCGCTGCAGCCGGCTGTCTGTTCACACTGAAAGCAAAACATCTTGTGTTCCATTTTGATTTTCTCCTTTATTTGGGTAAATTCTTCTCAGCGGTCTAAAATCTTGCCGTCCACGGAAATGGTCACCACCTGCCAGGGGATGAACTTTCCGCTGTCTTGCAGCGCCTTCTTCGCCGCCATTTCCAGACCACCGCAGCAGGGCACTTCCATGCGCAGGATGGTCAGGCTGCGGATATCGTTGTTCTGGAGAATCTGGGTCAGCTTTTCGCTGTAGTCCACGCTGTCCAGCTTGGGGCAGCCCACCAGGGTGATTTTGCCCTGCATGAACTCCCGATGCATATTTGCATAGGCAAAGGCAGTGCAGTCTGCCGCAATCAGCAGCTTGGCTCCCTGGAAATAGGGAGCGTTCACCGGCACCAGCTTGATCTGGCAGGGCCACTGGGCCAGCTGGGAAGGAATGTCCTCCTGCCGATTTGGAGCCTCCTGGCTGCGGTCAAAGCGCCGCATCTGATGCCCCGGACAGCCGGAATGGTGGGACTGCTTCTTTTTCTCCATGTTTGCCTTTACCTCCGCTTCGTCGTAAGCCGCCGCCTCCCGCTCTACGAAGGTAATGGCTCCTGTGGGGCAGGTGGGCAGGCAGTCGCCCAGGCCGTCACAGTAATCGTCTCGCAGCAGCTGGGCCTTTCCATCCACCATGCCGATGGCGCCTTCGTGGCAGGCTTCGGCACAGGCACCGCAGCCGTTGCATTTTTCCTGGTCTATCTGAATAATTCTTCGAATCATAGGTATCTCCTTATTTTCTCTTGAACTGACAAGGGCAGTATACTATAATGATGACAAATTGTCTGTTGTTTTAACAACACAAGGAGCTTTTTTATGGAACTTTTGTTATCCGAAACGCCCCTGTTTCAGGGTATCCAGGAGGCGGAAATTTCCGCTCTGCTGCAATGCCTGGCTGCCCAGAAACGAAGCTACCGCAAAGGGGATGTGATTTTCTCCGAGGGCACCGTTACCGAAAGTCTGGGGATTGTGCTTTCCGGCATGGCGCTGATTTCCTTCTGCGATGCCTGGGGCAACCACAGCATTCTGGGCAATGTGGCGCCGGGGGCAGTGTTTGCGGAAGTCTACGCCTGTATCCCCGGAGAGCCTTTGCGCATCAGCGTTTCCGCAGTGGAGGATACGACGGTTTTGTTACTCAATGTCCGCCGGGTGCTGTCCACCTGTACCAATGCCTGCCCCTTTCATACCCGGCTGGTGCGGAATTTGCTGACGGTCTGCGCTCAGAAAAGTTTCCAGCTTTCCCAGCGGATTTTGCATACCAGTTTCAAGTCCATTCGTGGGCGGCTTATGTCCTATTTTTCCGAATGCGCCAAGGCATCCGGCAGCAGCTGGCGGACTATTTGGGTGTAGACCGCAGCGCCATGAGCAGCGAACTGTCCAAAATGCAGAAAGATGGCCTGATCTGCTACCACCGAAACGAATTTTTGCTGAAATCTCCCGAAGAATTTCAGGCTCTATAAGAAAAACGCTCTGGTATAGCGAAATACCAGAGCGTTTGTTGATTTTTTATAGTTTGCTTTCCTGCTGGGACCGCCGGAACGGCTCCAGAATCCACTTTTGCAGGGGGAAATTCACCAGGAAGCAAATGGTGTACTGCACAAATGCCACACCGAAAAACAGGGCAATTCCCAAGGAAATGGGCGAAAGCAGCACCAGGAAAAGCACCCCTACAGCTTCCAGCACCAGGATTCCCAGACTGCTTGGCCCGCCCAGAAATGCCAGGGACCAGCCGTTGCGCAAAATTGCCCCCAAGGGCAAGTCCAGCGACGGCAGCAGCACAAAGCTGTACTGCCCCCACAGCACGGCGACGGCCAGCAGGCACAGCCCTCCTCCGGAGAACAGCAGGCCATAGGGATTTCCGCCGTTGCTCAGTCCCAGACTCAGCAGGTAATAGCTTCCCGCCAGCAATCCGCCGAAGAGGACGCCCAATTCCAGGCTCTTGCCAAACTCTTTCCGGAAAGCGTCCCGAAATTCCAGCCACACCAGAACGTACCCTTCCTGAACCAGCTTGATGCAGGCCCGGTTCATTCCCGCCTGTGCCGCCGGAATGGTCACCACCGGCAGGCAGGCAACGCAAAATACGATGTTCAAAAATGCCAGCTGCCAGAAATGGGTCCAAAAGATGCGTATGCCAAACACAGCCACCAGCGGGAGATATGTCAGAAAAATCAGTCCCACAAAGGCCGGGATCAGACACAGGTAGGCCGTCCGCTGTTCCTGCCTTCCCCGCTGCGAAAGGCGTCTTTTTTTGATCGTTGCATACAAACACCTCGTAAGGACAGGCGCCTGCCCATCGACATGGACAGGCGCCCTGATTTAGAAGTCAAAACTGTTTCGGCTTAGCCCATGCCGTCATGTGCCATGACCAGGGCATCATAGTTATCGTTGATTGCCTGCTCAGCCGTCATATTGCCGGTCCACACATCACCCAGGGCTGCGCCCAGCAGGTTGTTGAAGTCCACGGTATTGTTGGTGTAGTACC
Organism: uncultured Oscillospiraceae bacterium; assembly: GCA_944387145.1. Lineage (GTDB taxonomy): Bacteria > Bacillota > Clostridia > Oscillospirales > Oscillospiraceae > Faecousia. The sequence goes on from CALXDU010000002.1 coordinate 35,672, forward strand.
AGGAGGTGGGCTTGGCGTAGTCACGGACGTAGTCACACAGGGCAGGCTTTGCTTCCTCCATAGCGGGGTAAGCGGGGTTGTCCAGCCACTTGGTGGTCAGCTCCTCATCCTCATAGTAGCCGCTGGTGGTGGGCATCCAGATGCCGGCAGCGATCAAAGCGTCCCAGCTGTTTTCTTCTCTGGCGTACCACTTAACGAATTCCATGGCTTCTTCGGGATGCTCAGTCTGAGAGAACACAACGTTGGGGCCGCCGGTGGAGATGGTTACCTTCTCCTTCATGTAAGGCAGAACTGCAATGCCGTAGTTCAGGCCCTCTTCCCGGGCGGCGGACAGGCAGGTACCGATGTTCCATGCACCATTGGTGGTCATGGCGCAGGTGCCGGCGATCAGGGAGCGCTGCACACCGTCGTCAGTCAGACCAGAGGACAGAGGTGCAACATGGTGTACCAGGTACAGATCAGCAATGTTCTGCAGTGCTTCGATTGCAGCAGGTTCGTTGACCATCTTTGCAGTCAACCGCTCCACCGATTCGGATTTGGTGCTGAAAACCTGTCTGGATGGCTTCTCCCAGGTAAGCCTGATTGAGCACATCACCATGAACCATTCGGATTTGCAGATTGTCAACGGCCCCGGAGCCGAGAACATCCGTCCCCGGAAGGTTTCCGGAGCTGTGGTGGAAGGCAAAACCGTCACCGCCGCCTTGCCTCCTGTTTCCTGGAATGTGCTGCGCCTGTCCGCCCGTGATAAGTAAGCTGTCCATTGCACAGGAGGATGTCATATGATGGAAGTTTGCGGCAATCAGCTGCTCTGCACCTATAACCATGAAACCCTCTGCATCGAACCCTGGGGGGACAATGCCCTGCGGGTTCGTGCCACCAAACAGTCCCATTTTCCCCAGGAGGATTGGGCCCTGACCCAGCCTCACAGCGCCCAGGCTCAGATTACCCTGGACCAGGACGGCGCTTCCCTGGTCAACGGCAAAATCCGGCTGCATCTGACCAAACGGGGAAAAATCACCATTTATAACCAGCACGGCACCGTCCTTCTGGAAGAATACTGCCGCAACCGGCGGGATCTGCTGGACCCCAAGTGCAGCGCCATTGAGGTGGAAGCCCGGGAATTTTCGCCTATCTTGCGGGGATTATCACCTCACCGCCCGGTTTGAATCCCTGGATCTCAGGAAAAATTGTACGGAATGGGCCAGTATCAGCAGGACTTTCTCAATCTGAAAGGCGCGGATCTGGAACTGGCCCACCGCAGCTCCCAGGCCAGTGTGCCTTTTCTGATTTCCTCCCGGGGCTATGGTTTTCTGTGGAACAACCCGGCGGTAGGTCGGGCGGTATTCGGCAAGAACACCACCACCTTGGAAGCCTACGCAACCCAGGCCCTGGACTACTGGGTGATTGCAGGAGACACCCCCAAGGAACTGATTTCCGGCTACGCATCCGTCACCGGCACGGTACCCAGGATGCCGGAATATGGTCTTGGCTTCTGGCAGTGTAAGCTGCGCTACCAGACCCAGGAGGAACTGCTGAATATCGCCAGAGAATATAAACGGCGGAATCTTCCCATTGACGTGATTGTTATCGACTTTTTCCACTGGCCCAAACAGGACGAATGGAAATTCGACCCGGTGTACTGGCCGGACCCGGAAGCCATGGTGGAAGAATTGAACCAGATGGGAATTTCCCTGATGGTTTCCGTTTGGCCCATGGTAGACAAGGATTCGGAAAACTTCCCCCAGATGCAGGAGTTGGGCTACCTGACCCGCTGTGACCGGGGCGTGCAGACTGGTCTGAGCTTCATGGGCGACACCATCCATTTTGATGCTACCAACCCGGCCGCCCGGGAATTTGTGTGGGACAAGGTAAATCAAAACTATTACCAGAAGGGCATTCACATTTTCTGGCTGGACGAGGCGGAGCCGGAATACTCCGTCTACAGCTTTGACAATTACCGCTATTACAGAGGCCCCCACCTGCAAATCGGCAATGTGTAGCCGGTGGATTACGCCCGCCCTTCTACGAGGGCATGACCCGGCAGGGACAGAAAGACATTGTCAATCTGATACGCTGCGCCTGGGCCGGAAGCCAGAAATACGGTGCTCTGGTCTGGTCGGGAGACATTGCTTCCAGCTACGAAAGCCTGCGCAACCAGCTTTCTGCGGGACTGAATATGGGCATTGCAGGCATTCCCTGGTGGACCACCGACATTGGCGGTTTCCACGGCAGAGACCCCCGGAAGGAAGATTACCGGGAGCTGTTTGTCCGCTGGTTCCAGTGGGGTACCTTCTGCCCCGTGATGCGGCTCCACGGCGACCGGGAACCCAAACAGCCCCAGGTGGGCACCACCGGCGGTGCCTCCTGCTGCTCCGGCGCAGACAATGAAGTCTGGAGTTATGGCCCCGAAGTTTACGAAATCTGCAAGCATTACCTGAATTTGCGGGAGACGCTTCGTCCCTACATCCGCCAGATTATGGATCAGGCCCATCAGGATGGAACGCCTATCATACGGGCACTGTTCCTGGAATTTCCCCAGGACCCTGTTTGCTGGGAAGTGGAGGACAGTTACCTGTTCGGACCGGACTACCTGGTGGCTCCGGTTCTCTACCCCGGGCAGCGTCCCAGACGGGTCTACCTGCCCGCCGGGTGCAGCTGGCAGGATATCAACACCCAGCAAACCTATGCCGGCGGTCAGTGGACAGAAATCCCCTGCCCTCTGGAATGGATTCCTGTATTTAAAAAGTGCTGAATATAGAAAATTGCCGGGATTCTTGCGAATCCCGGCAACTATTTTACAGAAAGCGGAAGAAAAACAGATACAGCACCAGCAAAAATGCCAGAATCACCACAATCAGCACCGGCACAAATACCGCCAGGGCTGCCAGAATCATGGCCAGTCGGTCATTTTTTTCCAGGGGCAGCTGCTCCCGTTCCTCCTCAAACCGCTCCTCCGCCTTGCGGATATTCAGGATGCGGTTGATTTTTTTGCCAAACAGCATAGCGCCTTACCCGTTGTTCTTATGCAGAGGGAAGTGGCAGGCCACATAGTGGTCGTTGCCCACGTTGGTCCACTGGGGGACCTCCTCCTTGCACTTTTGCTGGCAGTAACGGCAGCGGGTGTGGAACTTGCAGCCGGAGGGAGGATTCACCGGGCTGGGGATATCGCCTTCCAGCAAGATCCGCTCCCGCTTGTCCTCCTCATCCACTACCGGGATGGCAGACAGCAGCGCCTCGGTATAGGGGTGCAGGGTGTTGGCGAACAGTTCCTCGGTGGGAGCCAGCTCCACCATATTGCCCAGATACATAACGCCGATCCGGTCGCTGATGTACTTGACAACGCTCAGGTCGTGGGTGATGAACAGGTAGGTCAGGTTCTGCTTTTCCTTCAGCTCCGACAGCAGATTCAGAATCTGAGACTGAATGGACACGTCCAGTGCAGAAACTGCCTCGTCGCAAACCACGAAAGCAGGGTTCAATGCCAAGCTCCGGGCAATGCCGATTCTCTGACGCTGACCGCCGGAGAACTGGTGAGGATACCGGCCGAACATGTAGGTAGCCAGACCGCAGTTTTCCATCACCCGGAAGATATACTCCTGCATGGCAGGATCGCCCTTCTTGAAAATGCCGTGGGACACCAGGCCCTCACCGATGATCTGGCCCACCGTCATACGGGGGTTCAGGGAGGAATAGGGGTCCTGGAAGATCAGCTGCAGGTCCTTGCGCAGCACCCGCATCTGTTCCTTGCTCAGCTTCTTCAGGTCGATGTCCTTGCCGTCCTTATGGTAGATCACATCGCCGTGGGTCTGGGGATACAGCTGCAGCAGGGTCCGTCCAAAGGTGGACTTACCGCAGCCGGACTCGCCTACCAGGCCCAGGGTTTCGCCTTCGTAAATCTCCAGAGAAATGCCGTCATTGGCACGAACATAGCGCTGCTTCTCCCGCAGCTTGGTCTTTTTCACAGGGAAGTACTGCTTGACATCCTTGATGGTCAGCAGCACCTTACGGTTTTCATTCTGCATGTTCTTTTCTCACCGCCTTCTCTGGATAGAAACACCGGATCAAATGGTTGGGAGCAACTTCCTGCAGCTCCGGTTCTGCTGCCAGGCACTTCTCGGTGCAGTACTTGCACCGGGGAGCGAATTTGCAGCCCTGGGGCAGGTACAGCGGGTTGGGAACCGCACCGGGAATTGCCTCCAGCCGCTTACCCTTGGGGGTATTGAGCCGGGGAATGGAGGTCATCAGACCTTCGGTGTAAGGATGGGAGTGGATGCCCCCATGGAAAATGGTCTTGGCGTCAGCCTTCTCCACAATCTGGCCGCAGTACATAACTGCCACTTCGTCCGCCATCTCGTGGATAACACCCAGGTCATGGGTGATGAACAGAATGGAGGTTCCCATCTGACGCTTCAGCTCGTTCATCAGCTTCAGGATCTGGGCCTGAATGGTCACGTCCAGAGCCGTGGTAGGCTCGTCGGCAATCAGCAGCTTGGGCCGGCAGGCCAGAGCCATGGCAATCATCACACGCTGGCGCATACCGCCGGAGAGCTGGAAGGGATACTGTTTTGCCACCCGCTCGGGGTTGGGAATCTTTACGTCAGACAGCAGGGAAACTGCCTTTTGATAGGCCTGCTTCTTATCCAGCTTCTGGTGCAGCCGCAGCACTTCGCCGATCTGGCGCTCGATGGTGAACACCGGGTTCAGGGAGGTCATAGGCTCCTGGAAGATCACAGAGATCTCATTGCCCCGGATGTGGTGCAGGTCCTTGTCGGAAGCGTTCAGAATGTCCTTGCCGTCGAAGGTAACGCTGCCGCTTTCGATATAGCCGTTGCCGTCCAGCAGACGGATAATGCTCATGGCGGACACGCTCTTGCCGGAGCCGGACTCACCCACGATACCCAGGGTCTTGCCGGCATCCAGGCTGTAGGTCACGTCGTTGACTGCCTTGACGATGCCCTTCTTGGTCTTAAAATATGTGTGCAGGTTTTTGACTTCAAGCAAATGCATTCCGGCTCACCTCTCTTTCGATTTGGGGTCAATGGCATCCCGCAGGCCGTCGCCGATGCAGTTGATGCTGATGGTGCAGATACCCAGCAGCATAGCCGGGAACAGCCAGCGCCACCAATAGTTGGCGATAACCTGACCGTTCTGAGCGCCGGTGAGCATGTTGCCCCAGGTGGCGTTGGGCTCGTTGACGCCGAAGCCGATGAAAGACAGAGAAGACTCGGTCAGCATGCAGGTCGCAAAGTTCAGGGTTGCATTGACAATGATAACAGTAATGATATTGGGCAGGATGTGACGGAAGATAATTCCGGCTTCCTTCACGCCCAGAGCCTTGGCGGCGGTGACGAATTCCTGCTCCCGCTCTGCCAGCACGCTGCCGCGAACCAGACGGGCAATGCCAGGCCAGGACAGCAGGCCCAGAATACACATAATCAAGATGATTCTCTGGGTTTCACTGATGCTGTTGCCCAGGATGGACGACAGGATGATACAGAAGGGAAGGAAGGGGATGGAGGACACGATTTCCGTCAGACGCATCAGCAGGTTATCCACCTTGCCGCCCTTGTATCCGGAAATACCGCCCACCAGAATACCGATGATGGTGGAAATCACAACGGAGATAGCGCCCACGGTCATGGTCATCCGTCCGCCAACCAGCAGACGGCGGAACAGGTCACGGCCAAAGGCATCGGTGCCCATCAGGTAGCCCTTCAGGCCCCAGGAAATGACCTGGCCGTCTTCGGTAATGGCGTAGTTTGCATAGTAGCCGGCATCCACGCTGGCAACGCCGCTGGCGTTGGGTGCGCTGGACTGGCCGTGGGTGTTGTCACCCCAGCTGAACAGGGAGCCGTCTTTCAGAATGGCAGTGTAGTGATAACGGCCTGCGCTGAGGGAGGCCACCTGGCCCTGGATTTCTTCGGGGACATTCAGGGTCTTTTTGATGTTGTTGCCCCAGGTGTAGACTCGGCCGTCGGAAGTCACGGCAGCAGCGCTTTCGTCGGTGATGGCCAGATCCACCACATCGCCCTGGATTTCAGCAGGGATATTGGTATAGGCAGAAGTCTTGTTGGTCAGGGGAACCACTTCGCCGTCCTTGGTCAGTACCATAACGATGTTGGTGCTGGCAGCGAACTTGTCGATGTTGCCCTGCACCCCTTCGGGGTAGGTAATGCTCAGCAGGTACTGGCTGCCCCAGTTGTACATTTCTCCGTCCTCCGTCAGAGCCAGAGAAATCTGGTAACCGGCCATGATCTGCTTGATGTCATTGCCGCCGGTACGCAGCTCCATGGGGATGGAGTTCAGACCCATACGGTCATTGCCCCAGGTAAAGACCTGGCCGTCCTCGTTCACGGCGACCACATGGTCAAGACCAGCGGAAATCTGCACCAGCTTGCCGGTTTCCTTGGTGCTGGGAATGTTCTTCAGCTTGTCGTTGGGGAAGGTGCCCCACTCATAGATGTTGCCGTCCTTATCCAGGCCTACAGAGAAGGAGCTGCCCACAGACAGATCCTGGGCATTGTTCTTCAGACCGGCAGGCACATTCAGCATGCCGAAGCCCGGGGCCACGTTTGCCTGGGTAACATCCTGATAGTACAGGTCAATGGGGAAGAAGTACGGCAGAAACACGCAGCACAGGAAAATGAAGGTAAACAGAATCACGCCGATCATGGCGATCTTATCCCGCAGGAAATCGTGGATCACCATCTGCATGGGGCTCTGGAGTACTTCTTCTTCCTCCTGGGGCATGCCGCCCATCATCATCTGCTGGGCTGCCTTGGAGGCCGTGGAACGGCGGGGGGATTTTTTCTTTTCGTTACGCATTCTTTTGCCTCCCTTAGTCTTCCAGGCGTACCCGGGGGTCAACGATGGTGTATGCAATATCCATAATCACGTTGCCGGTCAAAGACAGCACAACGTAGAACATCTGCATGGTCAGAACCACCGCAAAGTCCCGCTGCAGCAGGCCATCAATCAGCATCTTGCCAAGGCCGGGCCACAGGAACACAGATTCAATCACAATGGAGCCGCCGAACAGGCCTACAACCCACCAGGTGGTAATGGTAACCACGGGAATCAGCGCATTGCGGAATGCATGGATATACACCACGGTCTTTTCCCGCAGGCCCTTGGCCCGGGCGGTTTTGATGTAATCCATCCGCAGCACATCAATCATGGCTGCCCGGACATAACGGGTAATGCCGCCGATACCGGAAACGGACATTACCAGCACCGGCAGGGCCATGTGCCAGAGTCTATCCAGCACATACTCCACTCCGGTGGCGTTCAATCCGGCGCTCTTGACGCCGCTGATGGGGAAAATGGGGAATTTTACCGCCAGCAGGAAGATTGCCAGCAGTGCCACAATAAAGGTAGGTATACTGTATCCCACAATGGTCACAACCTGCACCGTCTTATCAAAGGCACCGTTTTTTCGCACTGCGGTTACAATACCCAGGGGAATCGCAATAATAAACACCACAATCATGGTCAGGATGTTCAGCAGCACCGTATTGATCATGGGTGCGCTGATGATGTTGATGACTTCCTGCTTATATTGGGTGGAATAGCCAAATTCTCCGGTGAGCATATTGCCCATCCAGGCCACGTACTGCACAGGCAGGGGCTTGTCCAGTCCCAGATCCTTCACTGTCTTATCATACAGTGCCTGGTACGCGTCGGGTTTCATAGAAGTCTTGCTGTCGCCCAGCATAATATCCACAGGATTACCGGGCATGGATTTGTAAATTGCGAACATCAGAATAGAAATGATAAAAAACACAAAAACGATGTATACGAACCGTTTCAGCAGATATCTTCCTTTTCCCATTCACCGTTCCTCCGTTTCAAATTAGTAGGAACACATCGTTCCTGTATTGCCATGGGACATGGCCCAATCAATATGGGTCCATCCGGGGAAATGCGGTATGGACCGAGCGCCGCGGCATCCCCCTCTTCCGGGGTTTATGCCGGAAAAGCCGGCGGAACCCGCGCACAAGGCGCGGCGTTCCGCCGGATACATGTTTAGGCCTCTACCCAGGCATCCAGGACAGCACGGGACCACTCCCAAACGGAGGTGGACTCCCAGCCATGGAGCTTGTTGGAGTAGAAATCATAATATTCGTCGGAATACAGGGGGATATCGGGCATCTTGTCGTTCCAGACATCGATGAAGTTCTGCCATGCAGCCAGCCATGCCTCGTCATCCTCGTAGGCAATGGGCTTCAGAACTTCCGCAGCGGCAGCCAGCTCCTCGTCAACAATCCAGTTGCTGTTGTAACCGGCCTGCATCCACACGGGATCGGTGGAGTAGTAGTACCAGGGAGAGCTTGCCAGAGCGAAACCAGTAGCCAGGTTGTACATGTTGTAGATCTTATCGCTGGTGTGGTCGATGCCGCTGAGCAGGGTGGGGAAGTCCATGGTGGTGGCCTTCAGCTCCATGCCGGCTTCTGCCATAGCTTCGGGCAGCATGGTAGCCAGCAGCTCAGAAACGGGGTTACCGTCGGTGTTGGCCCACTCGATAACCAGAGGCTTCAGCTCGCCGTCCACTTCCTTGTAACGGGTGCCGGTGCCGGAGTAATCGGAGCCGTCGGCGTTCTTGTTCCAGCCGTCCTCCTCCAGCAGCTTCTTGGCCTCTTCAATGTTCTTCTCGTAGGTGTTCAGGTTCTGGTCGATCCAGTCCTTGGACTCCTGGTACTCCCACTGAGCCAGGCCGTAGTAAGCGTGGACAACAGCTGCGTAGCCGCCGCTGTACTGACGAGCGAACTCGTTGCGGTCCAGGCAGTAAGCAATGGCCTTACGGACATTCTCGGAGTCGGTGGGGAACTGGCTGCAGTCGAACTGCACCTTGCCGTAACCGTTACGGAAGAAGGTGCTGTACTGAGCCTTGCCCTGGTCCACCAGGTCCAGGCCGGCATTGATGGTATCAGCGCCGCTGCTCTGGAACAGCAGATCCACGGAGCCGGAAGCCAGCTCGTTGATCATGGTATCGCTCTTAACAGTCTTGACAACGATCTTCTCGATCATGGGCTTCACACCACGGTAGTCACCGGCGTAGTTGGGGTTGACAACCAGGGTGCCCTGACGGCTGGCAATGTCGTAAGACTCAAACAGGTAAGGACCGCACACAACGCTGGGGTTGTAACGGTAACCGGTCTTGGAATCGTTGATGGTCTTCAGCAGCAGTTCTGCAGTGAAGCCACCGGTGATGGTAGCGCCTTCGGGAGCATCCACAACATCGCACTCAGGAGCAATGACGTGCATGGGGCGGGGGCTGGCGAGGGCGTAGGTGATGTCGTAGTGGTAGGGCAGCTCCTCAGCCTTGACAGTGACGGAGTAGGTCATGTCGTCGACCAGGTGCACACCGGCAAAGTTCTTGGTCTCACCGGCGAAGAACTCGTCATAGCCCACCAGAGGATAACCAGCCTGGCTGGGATAGCCGTCAACCTGGTTCATCTCAGGGCTACTTTCCAGCAGCAGCTGGAAGACATAGTCCTTAGCGGTGATGGGGGTACCGTCACTCCAAACCAGACCGTCGTTGATGGTGACGGTGTAGGTCTTGGTGCCGTCCTCATTCTCCACTTCCTCGTGGCTGGCAACCACAGTGGGATCGTAAATCCAGGCGCCTTCCTTGTCGGAAACGACAGTGGCGTAGCCGTGGATCAGCTCATACAGCTTGTAGTTGGTGGCAGCGTTGGAGAAGCTGGTATCATAGAAGTCGTTCTCCAGGTCGGTAGTAGTACCGATGACCAGCTGGCCAGTGGGCTCCGTGGGCTTGCCGGCTTCGGGAGCAGTGGTAGCTTCCACAGCTGCCTGAGTGCCTTCGCTGGAGGAGTTGCTGACGACGTTCTGCTGACCGCAAGCGACCAGAGCAAACACCATCACAACAGCCAGAGCAGCGCACAGCAGTTTTCTCATGTTCATGTTTTTCTTCCTTTCTTGTTTTTTGCCTGATTCCCCGGGGGACACCGTGGGCGGACACGCCCGAACACTACGCCGGTGTCCATGCGATGAAATCTAATGTATTTTATCAGAAAATACCGAAACAATCAAGAGGTAAGGTGCATTTCCTTAAAAAATATTGAATATTGTCGCAAAAAAATCTTTTCCTTGCAAATTCTTTCTCGCAAAATCATTTGTCTTTGTGTCGCATACATTTTGCATTAAAAAAGAAAAATATTGCATCGATACCTCAATTATGATACAATCCCTGCAGAAATATACTGCCACCGGGCAGCAAGATGGTTGCAGCATCTGAATTTACGGCGTTAGGTCATTGCAGTCGTAAAGAAGGGTGCTGTTTTTTACAGGAGGACAATATGGAAAAACAGCTCAGACGCTATATCCTGCCAAACATATTGGCCATGGTGGGCATTTCCTGCTATGTGCTGGCGGATACCTTCTTCATTTCTCTCCAGGCCGGTGCCGACGGCATCACTGCACTGAATCTGACCCTACCGCTGTACGCACTGATGTTTGCCCTGGGTGCTATGGTGGGCATTGGCTCTGCCACCCGGTATTCTCTGTGCAAATCCTTTTCCCCGGAGGAGGCGCTGAGTTACTTTTTTAATTCTCTGTTCTGGACACTGCTGCTGAGTCTGCCCTTCGTGGCTGCCGGAATCTTTGCACCGGACACCGTTCTGCGGTGGATGGGCGCTGACGATACCATCGTTGCCATCGGCACTTCTTACATTCGGATTGCCCTGTGCTATGCCCCATTCTTCATGCTCAATTACACTTTCACCGCCTTTGTCCGCAACGACAACGCTCCCAACATTGCCATGACCGCTACTTTGGTCAGTGGTCTTTTTAATATTGTATTTGATTATATCTTCATGTTCCCCATGGGTCTGGGAATGGTAGGTGCCGCCCTGGCCACCGGCATCTCCCCCATTGTCAGCATGAGCATCTGCATGGTGCATTATCTGTCTGCCAAAAACAACGTAAAATTCCGCTGGCAGATACCTTCGTTTACCAAGCTGGTTCGCTCCTGTGTGCTGGGATTTGTGGCTTTTGTAGGCGAAATTTCCAGCGGCCTGACCACCATGGTCTTCAACTTCCTGCTGCTGGGTCTGGGAGGCAACATTGCCGTGGCAGCTTACGGCGTGGTTGCCAACATCGCTCTGGTAGGCACTGCCCTCTTTAACGGGATCTCCCAGGGCCTTCAACCCCTGGCCAGTCTGGTTCATGGCCAGTCCGACACCCAGGGAGAAACCCAAATCTACCGGTATTCTCTGCGCATCGGCATGGGGATTGCCCTGGTGCTGGTGGCATCGGTATGGATTTGGGGTGACGGGATGGTTGCCCTGTTCAACAGCGAAGGATCTTCCCAGCTGGCCGGTTATGCCGGGCCGGGAATCCGGCTGTATTTCCTGGGATTTCTCTGTGCTGTGGTCAATATCATCCAGGCAGGTTTTTTCAGCGCCATCGGCAAGGGCCTGGCCTCTTCGTCCATTGCGTTCTGCCGGGGCGTAGGAGCCATTGTGATCTTTGCCTTTGTGCTGTCCAAAGCCTTCGGCATCACCGGAGTATGGCTGGCGTTTCCTGCAGCGGAAATCTTTACGTTCCTTCTGACCATCCTCCTGCGCAGGCGTTTTTCCCGGAACATTTGACAAGCCCATCCTCCTTCCGGACCGCTGCATTCCCCGCAAATGCAGCACCATTGCGTGATGCAATGAACACACAACCCACAATCTGTGAGCAGCTGAACCCTGATCAAGGAATCCCAGCGTGTAAACTTGAGAGAATGTCTCAAATTCAAGGGAACCCACATGGAACCGATTCTGTTCTGAAGAAATTGCAAAGCCCTCCGACGCTTGCCGGAGGGCTTTGTTTCAGTTCAGCGAAAAATCCTGCTGGGCAAAAGATTGCAGGTGCTCGCCCATTTCGCTGCCGTAGTAGCTGATAAAGGATTCCATTACCTGCCGGGCCGCCTGCTTTCCTTCCTCTCCAAAGATGCCCTGGCACACCTTGCCGAAGGTGTAAAAAACATCGGCGGTGTGATAATCGTAGTCCCGAACCGCTCCAGGAATCCGGGCCAGATCCGTTTCGGGGGTAATCCCTGCATCTGCCACAGAGAAGATACAGCAGTCTTTCCGCTGCATGGTCTGGACGGTGCGGAAGGGAATTTCCCCATTGAATCCCTGATTGATGGCCTCATCCAGAAGATCGCAGTACAGTAGGCCAGCCTCTTTTGCCTGAAATTTTTCAAATGCCTCCTGCCAGGGGCAGCGGCTCACCTGGTAGACATAATCCGGATTCCAGGACACCACTGCCGTCTGACTGCTACGATTTTCCCGCAGCACAGTCTGGGACGGCCTCCACTGTCCATAACGGCAGAAAGTTACATAATCCAGCTGCTGTCCATCCCGGATGGCGCTCTGGGCCATTCGGCTGCCCCGCTGGATGCCGTAGCACCGGACGCAGTGACGAAACGCCGCCTCACCCCGGCTGCCAAAGCGCTCGTTCAGCACCCGGTAATATTCTGCCACCAGAAAAATCTGGGTTTCCTCAGAAAATTCCATAAAATCCCCTCCTTTGTAAGTTCATTGTATCAGGTCTTTCCCACGCTGTACAGCAGAAAGTTTCCTATTCCAGATTCCCCAGAATCTGGGCAATCAGGCAGCAGTGCTCCCCCTCCCGCTGGGCCATTTTCTGGTACACTGCACCAAATTCCGGGTCTGCCGACCGGGCAGTGTACTCTGCCATGGCCCGGCGGCAGCGGTGGTAGCATGTTTCCAGCAGCCGTTTTGCCGGTTCTTTCTCTGCAGGCATGGTGCAGAATTTTCCCTCACTTCTGCCGGACAGGCGGCAGATGCCCCGCAGGCAGAGGGCATTTTCCCGCAGGCTCTCATAAAGCCGGTTGGCCTGCTGCCGGGAAGTTCCCTGCAAAATTCCTGCCAACATGCGGCTGGCCCCCATGGTTTCCACCGCCTGGGTCAGCAGAGGCAGCAGGTCCTCTCTTGGCGGCGGCTGCATAGGTGCAAAGACCCGCTGCCAGATCTGGTTCTGGGTTTGACTGTCCATATTTTCCTTCCCTCCTTCTATTCCAGTATAGCGGCGAACCTGCTTTTTTTGTGAAAAAAGCGGAGGAATAAGGCTTTTCTTTTTCGTTCATATGTGCTATAATAGTAAAAAGCCCACAAGGAGGAACCCCCTATGCCCAGAACCAGCAACAAAGCCCAGCTCATTATGGATTATGTCAATGATTTTATCCAGGAGAACGGCTATTCTCCCTCTGTCCGGGAAATTGGGGCCGCAGTGGGTCTGCGTTCCACCGCCTCTGTCAGCTATCACCTCCAGGCGCTGCAGGATCAGGGCTTGCTCCAATCCCCCGGTGCCAAGGGCCGCAAGCGCGCGCTGGTCACCGGCGTGCGCCCGGGGCAGATTCCGGTCATCGGCGTGGTCACCGCCGGTATGCCCATTCTGGCAGTGGAAAATCAGGAGGGTACCCTGCCCTGGCATGAACCGGGCTGCTTTGCTTTGCGGGTGCGGGGCGATAGTATGATCGGCGCCGGGATTTTAAGCGGGGACAAAGTCATCGTCCGCCCCCAACCCACCGCTGATGACGGGCAGATTGTGGTTGCCCGGCTGGAAGACGAAGCCACCGTCAAGCGTCTGCGCCGCCGCAACGGTCAGGTCTGGCTCATGCCGGAAAACGACAGCTATGAGCCCATCGACGGTACCTATGCGGAAATTATTGGCATTGTCAAAGGCGTGGTGCGGGAATATTAAGCATTCTGTTTGTTTTCCGTGCACACTTGTCCGCCATTCAGCGAAAATAATGCTTGACAAACCGGAACAGATGGTGTATAACAGGCATAACATAAGTTGAAACCATGGAAGCGGGAGTAAAGCTGCAAGGCGCATCCACAGAGAGTTCCGCATAGCTGAGAGCGGAGCGAAAAGCGGGGCAGCAAATGGGCCGCTGAGGGCAGAGAGAACAGGAGTTTCCTTAGTATCTTCTGACGCATTGCCAGCGTTAACGGGCAGCCGATGTGTTGGCATCGGGCAGAGCGGTCGGAGTATTCCGGCAAACAAGGTGGTACCGCAGAAATTGTTTTTTCTGTCCTTGTTCCCCATAGGGGGGAGCAAGGGCATTTTTATTTTCTCAGGGAGGAAACGCATATGATGAAGAAATTACCGGGGAAGCGATGGTGACCCCCTTCTCATTTTCAAAGCGCCCCAAAATCAATTTAAATTAACGCTGTAAAGGAGCTTTTATTATGAAAAAGGTTATTTCTGTTCTGCTTTCCCTGGTTATGATGACCTGTGTATTTACCGGCTGCGCCGCCTCCGATGATTCTTCTGACGGCTTTACCGTAGCAGTTGTCCAGCAGATGGACCACTCTTCCCTGGACGAAATCCGTACCGCCATCACCACCCAGCTCAATGCCCTGGCAGAAGAAAAGGGCATCTCGATTACCATTGAAGAATACAACGGTCAGAACGATTCCAGCGTCCTCAACCAGATCGGCGCCCAGGTGGTTTCCGACGGTGTGGATATGATTATCCCCATTGCCACCACCGCCGCCCAGTGTATGGTTACCGCCGCCGACGGCAGCAATATTCCCATTGTCTACGCTGCCATCTCTGACCCCGAATCCGTGGGTCTGACCGGGATGGACACCGTCACCGGCACCTCCGATGCTCTGAATACCGCCTTTATCCTGGACATGATGCTGGCCGCTCAGCCGGATGTGAAGACCGTGGGTCTGCTGTATTCCAACACCGAAGCCAACTCCGCCACCCCCATTGCCCAGGCCAAGGCCTACCTGGAGGAAAAGGGCATTGCCTACCTGGAAAAGACCGGCAACACCACCGATGAAATTGTCTCCGCTGCCTCCTCTCTGGTAGGCCGGGTGGAAGCCGTCTTTACTCCTACTGACAATACGGTCATGGGTGCAGAAGGCGCCGTGGCAGAAATCCTGAACGCCGCCGGAATCGCCCACTATGCCGGTGCCGACTCCTTCGTCCTCTCCGGTGCCTTTGCTACCTGCGGCGTCAACTACACGGAGCTGGGCACCAAAACCGCCGACATGGCTGTGGATATTCTCCAGGGCGGCGAAATCCCCGAATTCCACGTGATGGACGGCGGCATCATTACCGTCAACACCGAAACCGCCGAAGTGCTGGGGCTGGACTACAGCAGCTTCTCCAGCATGGCAAACACCGTCAAACAAGTGGTTACCGCCGAATAACATGGTTTCCGGGAGGGTCACCCCTCCCGGAAAGAATGCGTAACTTGATGTAAGGAGACCTGATCCATGATATCCACCGCCGTTATCCTCAGCGCCCTGGAATTGGGCTGCATTTACGCCCTGGTGGCGCTGGCACTGTTTTTAAGCTTCCGGGTGCTGAACATTGCGGATATGACCACCGATGGTGCCTTCACCTTAGGCTGCGCCGTGTCCGCCACCCTGGCGGTTGCCGGGCATCCGCTGCTTGCCCTTCCTGCCGCCATGCTGGCAGGCGCCTGCGCCGGCAGCATCACCGCTCTGCTGCAAACCAAGCTGAAAATTCCTTCCATTCTGGCAGGCATTATCACCAACACTGGACTTTACACCGTAAATCTTGCGGTGATGGGTTTTTCCTCCAACGTCAACATGATGAAGAGCAAAACCCTCTTCTCCCTGGTGCAGCCTGCCCTGGGAAGCGTCTATAAACTGCTTCCTGCGGCGATGATTACCCTGGTGGTTGGGGTGCTTCTGGTGGTGTTCCTGAAAACCCGGCTGGGCCTGAGCATCCGGGCCACAGGAGACAATCCGGACATGGTCCGGGCCTCCTCCATCAACACCGGATTCACCATCACCATCGGTCTGTGTATGAGTAACGCCATGACCGCCCTGTCCGGTGCGGTGCTGGCCCAGTACCAGAAAACCGCGGACATCAACCTGGGCACCGGCATGGTCATCATTGGTCTGGCTTCCCTGATTATCGGTGAGACTTTGCTGCCCAAAGGGAAACTCTGGATGAAGGCCCTGGGAGCTGTGGCCGGTTCCATCGTCTACCGGTTCATCATCGCCATTGCGCTGCGGCTGGATCTGCCCAGCGAATGCCTGAAGCTGATCTCCGCCACCATTGTGGCCCTTGCCATCGGCCTGCCCGCCATCCGGGGTGCCATGAAGCCCGCCACCAAGGGAGGAAAAAGCAAATGCTGAAACTTTCCAACATTTCCAAAACCTTCAATCCCGGCACGGTGAATGAAAAGAAAGCCCTGACGGATGTGAATCTTTCCCTGGAAAGCGGGGATTTTGTCACGGTTCTCGGCTCCAACGGTGCGGGAAAATCCACACTATTCAACGCCATTGCCGGTTCTTTCCCGGTGGACGAAGGCACCATCCGCTTGGATGGGGTGAACATTACCAATCAGCCGGACTACAAGCGCAGCAAGTACATTGGCAGACTTTTCCAGGACCCCCTGAAAGGCACCGCCCCTCACATGACAATCGAAGAAAATCTGGCCCTGGCCTACATGCGGGCATCGGCATCCCATTCTCCCTTCTCCATGATCTCCGCCAAGGAGCGCCGGGAGTTCCGGGAGAAGCTTTCCCAGCTGGAACTGGGT
Organism: uncultured Oscillospiraceae bacterium; assembly: GCA_944387145.1. Classification (GTDB taxonomy): domain Bacteria; phylum Bacillota; class Clostridia; order Oscillospirales; family Oscillospiraceae; genus Faecousia. The sequence goes on from CALXDU010000002.1 coordinate 52,239, forward strand.
CTGGAAGACCGGATGCAGAGCCAGGTGGGACTGCTCTCCGGCGGTCAGCGTCAGGCACTGACGCTGCTGATGGCCACCCTGGTGACCCCGAAGCTGCTGCTTCTGGACGAACACACCGCCGCCCTGGACCCGGCCACCGCCCAGAAGGTGCTGAATCTGACCCAGAAAATTGTGGCAGAGAACCACATCACCTGCCTGATGATTACCCACAACATCCCTTCCGCCCTGCAGTTGGGCAATCGCACCATTATGATGAAGGACGGCACCATCGTCCGGGAAATCGCCGGACAGGAGCGAACGAACATGACTACGGAGAATCTTCTGAAGCTGTTTCACAGCCAGGGCGTGGAAAACGACCGGATTCTCTTCAGCGCAGATTTGCCCCAAACATAAGCAAAAGCCCGGGTTATCCCGGGCTTTTTTCCGTTTCTGGGACGGGGATTTTGGTGCCATCCCGAAGCCGAACGTAGTCCACTTCCTCCAGGTCAACGGGGCCGGTAAGGAAACAGGTTGCTCCCTCCGACCCCAAAATGTAAGGCCGGAAAGAAACTTCGGTTCCGTCTTTCAGCACGACAAAGGAGTCGACAAAACAAAGCGCCCCTTTTTCATCTGTTCGACCATTGTAATCTGTGGTAATACTCAGTGCCCGCAGTTTTAAGGAAGTTACATTAACCTGGATATCGGCAAAAGAAGCGGTGATTGGCTCAGAAATCATTTCCAAGGTTTCATTGTAAAGGGTATCGAAAACGATGTCGAAATCGAAGTCTTCCTCCGTCAGCACCTCCTCACTTCCGTCACTGTAATACCCCACCAGCCCGGTCATATGTATCCGGTAGGTCACCCCTTCTTCCAATGGCTTTGCATTCTGCCTTTCATTTTGGTTAACCCGGAGCAGAATTACCGTAGGATCTTCCTCCGACGGCCCCATACCCGTAATGTATTTCCACTCAGGATTGTCCAGGGCATAAAAATACTGCTCCCAGGTTCCATCTTCCCGGAAACGGTAATCCGGAAGATAACTTTCGGCGTTCAATTTCCCTCCATTTTCGGACGTCAGCCGCAGTTTGATGTAGGCGTTATAGGAATCGGCTATGGCAGATTCCACCGTCAGGGTATAGCCGTCCTTTGTGATGCTCTGACCGATGACCTTGATATGTTCCTCCACAAAAGCATTTTGGCTCTCTGACAATTCCTGGTTTTGCCAGTCAGCGAAAAACTTTTCAAACCACTCTGTCTCCGACAGTACTGCATAGGTACAGCCCACCAGAATCAGCACCAGGGCAATCAGCGCCGCTGCCAGTACCGGACGTCGAAAAATTCGTCGCTGGGGAAGTGTCCTGTTTTCTGCTTCCACCAGAAATTCCGGCTCCACCTCCGTCAGTCCAAGAAGCAAATCTCTGCCTGTCATAGAAAAATCCCCTCCTGTTCCAGATAGGCTGCCAGCTGCTGCCGGATGCGCCTGAGCCGCATTTTCACCTTGCTCTGGCCCATGCCATACCGCCGGGCAATCTCCTCGATGGTGTCGCAGTACCAATACCGCCGCAGAAACAACACCCGGTTTTCCGGGGGCAGCCCCCGCAGAAAGTCATTGACTGCCCGGGCAATTTCCCGGCTTTCCAGCTCTGCTTCCCGGGCTTTGTCGGGAATGCACTGCTCCATTTCCTGGCTCAGGGTCACCACCTCCGCCCGGCGCTTGGCGGCCTGCTGCCAGTCCAGCTTGCCGAAGGCAAAATTCCGGCAGATTTTCGACAGATAGGCCAGGAAAAAGTTTGGTTTCTTCGGCGGGATGGTCTGCCAGACAGCCAGATAGGTATCGTTGACGCATTCCTGCGCATCCTCCCGATTGCGGACAATATTCTGGGCCAACGCCTGCAATTTTCCGCCGTAGCACACCTGGGTCTGGCGGAGCGCCTCCTCATCCCGGGCAAAATACAGCTGCAAAATTTTCTCATCATCCATGGACAGTCCTCCTGTCTTGTGTTCTGTCACCTTATATGAGGGAATTTTCCCCGGCAGGGTCACAGCTTTCCGGGAAAAATTTCTCACCAAAACCCAGGGTCCCGTTTTGTGCCGGTTGTAGAAAAAAGGCGGCACCGGTATTTTTCCGTTGACCTTTTGCCAACGGGACTTTATAATAAATATGTGCTTAGAAATAAAGAAATGTTTAGGAGGCGATTCCCATGACCCAGCGGGAGCGGCAGGTTTTACAGCTGATCGAAGCCAATCCCATGATCTCCCAGCAGCAGATTGCGGACCAGTTGGGCATTACCCGCTCTTCCGTGGCGGTACACATCTCCAATCTGATGAAAAAGGGCTGCATCGCCGGAAAGGGCTACGTTCTGCGCAGCGGCACCTATGCCGTGGTGGTGGGGGGCGTGAATGTGGACATCGGCGGACGCTCCTTTGCCCCGCTGGTGCCTGCCGACTCCAACCCCGGCACCGTATCTCTGAGTCTGGGGGGTGTGGGACGGAACATCGCCCACAATATGAGCCTGATGGGCCTGGATGTGCGGCTGCTGACTGCCTACGGCGATGACATTCACGGGCAGCAGGTGGCTGCCGCCTGCTCGGAACAGGGCATCGACTTAAGCCACGCCCTGCGTCTGGCCGGAGGAAAAACCTCCACCTATCTGTATCTGGCGGCTCCGGATGGAGAGATGGTTCTGGCAGTTTCCGACATGGCCATCTGCGACAAAATCACCCCCGCTTACCTGGCAGCCAATCTGACAGTGCTGCAAAATGCCCAGGTTGTGGTGGCAGATGCCAACATCCCTGCTGAATCTCTTCAGTATCTGGCAGAGAACATCAACGCCCCGCTGTTTGTTGACCCGGTTTCCACCGCCAAGGCGGGCAAGCTGCGGCCCATTCTCTCCAGAATCCATACCCTGAAACCCAATCGGCTGGAAGCGGAGCTTCTGTCCGGCATTCCCATTCACACCCGGGAGGATGTGGAAAGGGCAGCGGACAAGCTGCTGTCTCTGGGAGTACACCGGGTATTTCTGTCCCTGGGGGCGGAAGGGGTATACGCTGCCATGGGTGCCCAGCGGCTGTGGCTTCCCACCCTGCCGGGGAAAATGGTCAGCACCACCGGCTGCGGGGATGCCTTTATGGCTGCCCTGGTCTGGGCCTACTTGGAAGGCAGCGACCTGGAAGCCACCGCCCGGGCCGGTCTTGCCGCCGGGGCCATTGCCATGGAGTCCGCCGAAACCATCAATCCCGCCATGTCCGCCCAGGCACTGAAAGCCCGGATGGAAGGCTGAAGCTTGAATCTTAACAAAGGAATGTGATTTGTATGAAACGGAACAAGTATCTGGACGTCAATCCCGAAGTCGCCGCCGCCATTGCCGAAGGCAAGCCCGTGGTTGCCCTGGAATCCACCATCATCTCCCACGGCATGCCCTATCCCCAGAATGTGGAAACCGCTCTGAACGTGGAGCGGATCATCCGGGAAAACGGCGCCGTTCCCGCCACCATTGCCATCATCGGCGGTCGGCTGAAGGCCGGTCTGACTCCGGAGGAAATTGAATACTTCGGCAAGAAGGGGCAGGCTATTCACAAGGCTTCCCGACGGGACCTGGCGCTGCTGTGCGCCCGGGGTGAGGACGGCGCCACCACCGTCACCACCACCATGATGATTGCCCACATGGCAGGCATCTCCATTTTCGCCACCGGCGGCATCGGCGGCGTGCATCGCGGCGCCGAAACCACCATGGACATCTCCGCCGACCTGGAAGAACTGAGCCAGACCCCGGTGATGGTCATCTGTGCCGGTGCCAAGTCCATTCTGGATCTGGGACTGACCCTGGAGTATCTGGAAACCAAGGGCGTTCCGGTGATCGGTTACGGCACCGACGAACTGCCCGCCTTCTACACCCGCCAGTCCGGCTTCGGCGTAGACTACCGGGTGGATACCCCCGAAGAATTGGCAGCTGCTTTCAAGGCCAGCAAGGATCTGGATCTGGGCGGCGGCATGCTGGTCACCAACCCCATCCCCCAGGAGTACGCCATGCCTCTGGATACCATCAACGCTGCCATCGACCAGGCCATCCGGGAGTGCAATGAAAAGGGCATCCACGGCAAGGAAACCACCCCCTTCCTTCTGGCACGGGTGGCAGAAATCACCGGCGGTGACTCTCTGGCCTCCAACATCCGGCTGGTGTACAACAACGCCAAGCTGGCTGCCCAGACCGCAGTTGCTTTCTGCAAGCTGTAATCGGTGTAAAAATGCGCCGCAGTGGATTCTTCCGCTGCGGCGCTTCTGTTTAGTTCGTGTTTCGCTGGTTCAGGGCATCCCGGATGGCGCCGATGGAGTACAGAGAGCCAAAGCACAGCACCACGCCGTCTTTGCCTGCCAGTTCGATGGCCTTCTCCACGCCCACTTCAATGCTGTCACAGCCAATTGCGTCGGCTCCTGCCTGCTGCAAATACTGGGCCAGCAGTTGGGCTTCCAGCTTCCGGGGATTGGGCGGGGTGATGCAGACGAATTTTTGCACCAGAGGCATCACAGGCTTGTACATATCCGCATAGTCCTTATCCGCCAGCACACCGGTCAGGGCAATCACCCGCTTATCTGCCAGGTAGTCCTGGATGTTTTTGACCAGTGCTTCGATGCACTGAGGGTTATGTCCGCCGTCGATGATGAACAGGGGATCTTTGCCCACCACATCAAACCGACCGGGCCAGCGCACATCCCGGATGCCGTCGTAAATATTCTGCTCGGTAATCTTCCAGCCCTCTTCCATCAGGGTATCCGCAATGGCCAGCACCACGGCGGCGTTGTGCAGCTGATGATCTCCCAGCAGCGGCAAGATTAAGTCCTTTCTGTCACCGCAGTCAAACACCTGGCCTTCCAGGGTGTGGCGCTTCAGCTTCAGGCCGGCAAAATCCGCCTTTTTCAGGCTGACGTGCTTCTGCTGGCAGACCTGTTCAAACACCGCCTCCACAGAAGGGGTGCTGCGGTAGACCACCGCATGACCGTTTTCTTTGAAAATCCCAGACTTGGTCAGGGCGATTTCTTCCACGGTGCTTCCCAGATATTCGGTGTGATCCAGACCGATATTGGTAATCACCGCCACCTCCGGGGTTTCAATCACATTGGTGGAGTCCATGGCGCCGCCCATGCCCACTTCCAGCACCACAATATCGCACTGCTTGCGGCGGAAGTATTCAAAGGCGATACAGCTGACCAGTTCAAATTCTGTGGGAGACTCTTCCATAGACTGGGCCAGGGGGCGGACAAATTCTGTCACCTCTGCCAGTTCTTCGTCGGAAATCTCCTGTCCATCCACCTGCATCCGCTCGTGGAAGCGGTAGATATAGGGAGAGGTGTACAGTCCCGTCCGGTATCCGGCCTTGCGCAGAATGGAGGCGGTCATGGCGGCGGTGCTGCCTTTTCCGTTGGTTCCGGCAATGTGTACGAATTTCAGTTTTTTCTCCGGATTGCCCATTTTTTCCAGCAGGGTCTGGGTTCTGCCCAAACCGGGGATGCTGCCTTTCCAGCAGACGGAATGGATATAGGCAATGGCTTCGGTTGCGTTCATGGAAGGGTCGTCCTTTCAAAAATCAGGTTATTTCTCTTTCTTCACCGGGGGCCAGATTCCCAGCCGCTGGAAGATTCCGGTGCGCATCAGCAGATACAAAATCGCCACATCCAGCACCAGGGTCACGGCGAACTGCACCGATCGGGTGGTGAGGAAGTAAATCAGGCTGGCCTGGAAGCTGCCCTTGCTGTTGTACACATAGGAAAGGGCGGCGCTCTGCCACAGGATAGAGCCCAGCACCACCGGAGGCAGGAAGGTCAAGGTCAGACCGGGAATGGTAACCTTCTTGGCCAGGTAGTAGCGGAACACACCGCCGAAGATTCCATAGAGAATGGGCGGCAGGCTGAACAGGGGGTTAAATCCAAACCCGGAGAACAAGGTTCCCACGAAGTCGGCGCAGAATCCCACCAGCGCGCCCGCCATGGGGCCAAAGAGGATGCCGGAAAGCACAATGGGCACCGCCTCAATGGAAAACCGGGTAGTGGCATTTGGCATGGGAATAATCAGGCGGGCCAGCACCACACTCAGGGCAGCCAGCAGGGCGCAATAGGCCAGGTTGCGGGTGGACATGACGGGGGTGGTTGTCTGTTTGTTCATAGGAAAACCTCCTTCATTTTTTCGAGCGAACCAGCTGTGGGTCCCAGAACACGAAAAAACCCCTTGCGACTTTTGGTCGTAAGGGGAGCAGCGGTCAAGGAACCCGTGGATAGAATGCGCGCAGCCCATTCGCTCCACCGAGTATCGTTGCTACATAAAGGAGGATCAGTCCATTATGACGCAGCGGGTGCGGATACCCCATCGCGGACAACGGTCCTTCGTCTGCCACACAACTCCCCATCTTGACAGCACTTCACGCGAGGTTTCCTACTCTGTTGGGAACTACTATACAGGATACCCGCAGAAAAGTAAAGCCCTATTTCCCTTTTTTCCCAGAATAACACAAATTTTTCCCATCCCCCTTTGGAAAAGCAGGAATAAATTTTCTGAATTTTGAAAAAAAGGATTGCCAAACTAAAATATGTATGCTATAATGCCCAGTGTGTCCGATCAAAGGGCGCCGCTCCACATTGGGATGTCGCCAAGCGGTAAGGCACCAGACTTTGACTCTGGCATTCGCTGGTTCGAATCCGGCCATCCCAGCCATATATGATCCGCTAGCTCAGTCGGTAGAGCAACTGCCTTTTAAGCAGTGGGTCCGGAGTTCGAATCTCCGGCGGGTCACCAAAAATCCCGAATGCGAATGCGTTCGGGATTTTTACCTATTCCCTCTTCACTATTCACTTTTCACTAACTTCGCATTCGTGATTTTTGGAAAGTAATAAGTAATAGGGAATAGTGAATAAGTTTGGATGCGAAAGGACCCTGTTATGTCCAGTCCGTTGATTGATAAATCAAAATCCTTTGCCTTGGAGATCATCCAGGTCTGCAACGCTGTCAAAAGCAGCAAACGAGAATCTGTACTGACCAATCAGCTGATTCGTTCCGGCACCAGTATCGGCGCCAACATCCGGGAGGCGTTCTACGCCCATGGGAAAGCCGATTTCATCGCCAAGCTCCAAATCGCTTTGAAGGAGTGTTCTGAAAGTGAATACTGGCTGGAATTGTTAATCGAGAGCGGCTTCTATGAGGACCGTTCCACGCTGGAGCGATGTATTGAACTGAAAAAGCTGTTGATCTCTTCGCTGAATACAGCAAAAAAGAATCTAAGTTGAGTGCGTTGCCATCCTTTGCGCCCAATCAAGCCTGGTGTCAAACTTGCTCCAGGCTTTTGCCATGCAATTTCTAAAATCAGGAGGTTTCCTATGAGTACACCAGAAAATGTCCAGCATCTGGCCCAGCAAATGGTTTCCATTGCCAAGCAGGCGGGACAGTTTATTGCGCAGCAGGAAGTCCACACCGTCACCGAAAAGGGCGGCGCTGCCAATGTGGTGACCAACATTGATGTCAAGTCCCAGCACCTGCTGATGAAAGCGTGTGAAGCCTGTCTGCCCGGAAGCAGCTTTTTGGCCGAGGAAGAAGGCCAGCAGCACATCGGCGACGGCTTTACCTGGGTCATTGACCCCATCGACGGCACCACCAATTACCTCTACGGTGCCCGGCACAGCTGCATTTCCCTGGCTTTGTACTACCGCAAGCAGGGCCTCATCGGCGTGGTATATAACCCCTATCGGGACGAGTGCTTCCTGGGCATCCAGGGTCAGGGCAGCTGGTGCAATGGTAAACCCATTCATGTCAGCAGCCACGGTTTTTCCGAAGCACTGGTGATGGTGGGCACTGCTCCCTATGACAAGTCCCAGGCGGATACCATTTTTGACATTATCAAGGAACTGTTCCTGGAAACCCGGGACATCCGCAGAAGCGGCAGCGCCGCTCTGGATCTATGCGATCTGGCCTGCGGTCGGGTGGATGCGTTCTATGAGCATACGCTCCAGCCCTGGGACTACGGCGCAGGGCGAATCATTCTGGAAAATGCCCAGGGCAAAATCGAGCCTATGACCGCTTCTGCCTTTGATGAACTCAGGCCCACCGGCGTAATCTGCTCCAACGGCGTC
>CALXDU010000003.1 GCA_944387145.1 uncultured Oscillospiraceae bacterium
TTAACCTTAACACAGATCACTCCTATTCGCTATTCTTTTTTCTATTTGTCACACATCATTGTAACACCTACAGAAAGCACCCCATTCAGGGGAGAACCTACTTGACAATCCTAACCAGCGGCGTTATAATTGCCACAGTTATGGGCCCGTAGCGCAGCTGGGAGCGCATTACATTCGCATTGTAGGGGTCGGGAGTTCGAATCTCCTCGGGTCCACCAAAAAATGCAGGTACCTTGTAAAGGTGCCTGTATTTTTATATGTTCAAAAGGAGATTCGAACCATTTAATGCAGCAGTCCGGTGGACTGCTGCCTGCCGCCGGCTGGACGGCGGCTGCACTATGATTTGCTTCCCACCGGGAAGCAAATGCAGCGAATCTCCTCGGGTCCACCAAAAATGCAGGTACCTTGTAAAGGTACCTGCATTTTTTATATGCTCGAAAGGGGATTCGAACCATCCAATGCAGCAGTCCGGTGGACTGCTGCCGGGTGCCGGTCGGATGGTGGCAATTACTTTTTCCTACATTTGCACAGCCGCCGATATCCCCAGATGCACAAGCCAACAACTGCTGCTGTCAAACCGAGTTCCAGGAGAACGTTGAACCAGATTGTGCTTCCGGTAACGAAAATTGCAGTAGGGCCGTCAGCACCGCCGATTATTCCAACAGTGCTTGCCATGTTCGGTATCTTTGCATAAATTCCCATGGCTGCGGTAAAAATGAGGACATACACAACCCCCAGTAGTTTGATACCAAAGTAAATGCCCAAAGCCGCAAATACAAATCGCCAGGGGCTTTTCCGGTAGGCGAACTCCTGCATCTGTTCGTTCAGCTCGGCAGCTACCTTTTTGGGGTCTCCCAGTTCGGTATAGATTTCCTCGTCGGTCTGACCGGCTTCCCGGCGGGCGGCAATGGAACTGCCAAAGTCGCTCATTACCCGGCCCTTTACTTCCAGCGGCAGATTCAGCCGCCGCTCAATGGCGTTGACATAGCGCTTCATCTTTTTTTCAGCTTGCGTCATCATAGTTTCTTTCCTCCGTCCAGAAAGTGTCCAACCGTGTTCTGAAATTCCTGCCAGACCTGCTTCCGGCGATTGTTTTCGGCATGTCCGGCAGAGGTGGCTTCGTAAAATTTTTTCGGTGCGGTTCTGCCTTCGCCCTGACTCCATCTGGCCTGAATCAGTCCGTCATCTTCCAGTCGGTAGAGAATGGGGTAGAGCGTACCCTCTTTCAGGGTGAACAACCCTTGGGAAATGGCCTTCAACTGCGATAGCAGCTCATAGCCATAGGTAGGGCTGCTGCAGATCAGATCCAAAACCAGCATTTCCAGCACGCCTTTTTTCAGCTGCTGGGAAAAACGGTCTTCCATGTAACACCTCCTGGTATTTAGTATTACTAAGTACTTGTATTGTAACAGGGAAGAATGGGAGTGTCAAGAGAAAACTTGACGGTGTAAAAAACCATGATATAATGATAGCAAAGCAGTCCTGGGAATTTTTCCACAGGAGTATCATCATTATGGAGGAAACGATATGGGTAAAGAAGGAAAAAAGCGCAGTCACCGGAAAGAGATTTATCAAAATAAGACCACGCTGACCGTCTACCTGATATTGCGGGGATTGATTATCCTTGCTATGGTCCGTGCCATTTTCCGGCAGGAATATCAGAATGTCTTTTTCTGTGCCCTGTCGCTGATTCTGTTGATTATGCCCAGCATCATTTCCCGAAAGCTGGAGATCATGCTGCCCAGCACCTTGGAAATCATCATTTTGTTGTTTGTTTTTGCGGCAGAAATTTTGGGCGAAATGAAAAGCTTCTATGTTCGGGTTCCCCATTGGGATACCATGCTGCATACCATAAACGGCTTCCTTTGTGCTGCGATTGGTTTTGCGCTGGTGGACATGCTCAATCGGGATGACCGGTTTTCCTTCAAGCTGTCTCCCGTGTATCTGGCAATGGTTGCCTTCTGTTTCTCTATGACAGTCGGCGTACTGTGGGAGTTTTTTGAGTTCAGCGGAGATTACCTGTTTGGAATGGACATGCAGAAAGACACGGTGGTCAATGCCATTCATACGGTGAATCTGGACAAAACCATGAGCAATACCGTTGTGCATGTGAAGGATATTGTAGATGTGATTGTGGTTCATTCCGACGGCAGCCAGGAGGCGCTGGGATTGGGCGGATATCTGGATGTAGGCATTCAGGATACCATGAAAGACCTGTTCGTGAATTTGATTGGCGCTGTGGTATTCTCTGTTATAGGCTTCTTCTTTGTAAAGGAAAAGGGAAAGGGAAGAGTGGCTTCCCGATTTATTCCCCAGGTGATGCCACCGGAGGAAACCGATAAATCAACGGAGGAAACGAAATAATAAAAAATCTTCGTGCAGCTTGCTGCACGAAGATTTTTTGTCCGGTGCCCCTCATGGAACACCGGACAAGACGGGATTATTCTACCGTAGGATCGTAGTTTACGATAATGTCATGCTCTCTCAGACTGGAAACATCACTGATCTGATTACCGAATACATTGACCTGAACCAGACGGTAGCAATTTGCCAGTGCGTCGATGTTGGTCAGCTGGTTGTAGTCCATGTAGACATAGGTCAGGCTCTCCATTTTTTGGAGGATATCAATGTTGGTGAGGGCATTGTAAGAACCATCAATTTTCTGCAGGGGGCATCCGTCAGGCCACTGGGGCAGCTCCGCAACCTGGTTGGAGGAGAAGTTGAAGAATTCCAGCTTGGACAGAGCGCTCAGTGCAGAGATATCCGTAATGCTGTTGTTGGAAATATTCAGCTCTGTCAGCTGGGTGCAGCTGGCAATGGCAGAAATATCACTCAGAGCGTTATAGCTGACGGACAGGTATGTCAGTCCCGGCAGACTGGAAACGCCATTGAGATGGCTCAGCTGGTTGTTGCCCACATCCAGCCAACTCAGCTGTGCGCAGTTGGCAAGGGGAGACAGATCTGTGACAGCATTGAATTCCAGATTCAGCTTCTGCAGATTTACCAAACCACTCAGATTCTCCAGGCTGGTTACTGCATTATGCTGCAAATTCAGCTCGGCCAAGAAAGGCATTGTGGTCAGTGCTTCCAGATTCCGGACGGTGTTGTTGCTCAAGTCCAGGTAAGTCAAAGCTTGAGCGCCGGAAAGATTGGCAATGGTGCTCAAGCTGCAGTCAGCCAAAGTCAAACGGGACAGAACCGGTAAGGAAGCCAGAATGGTCAGATCCTCGGAGGGGAAATTACAGCCGGTCAGATCCAGCGTGGTCAAACTGGTCAGAGAAGAAAGTACATTCAGAGAATCCAAAGTGTGGTTCTGAAGAGTCAACGTCTGCAAGTAGGGCATCAGTTCCAGATCTGCAAAGGTTGCAGCATTTTCCGGCACGGTGAACTCAGTGATGGACCAAAGCTGATTGGTGAGAACCGTATCGTCTTCGTCCACGCCAATCAGACTGCGGATGGCTGTTTCGATAGCGGGGTCTGTGAAAGTAACCTCCTCAATCACGCCGGTGATGGTGTACTCCAGGGTGGTCAGAGGGCTGACAAGTCCGTCTTCATTGATGCTGACTGCCAGAATGGTGGTTTCACCAGTGGGCAGAGTGATGCCTTCTCCATAAACAGAACCTGCAGTGGTGGGATAACTGCCGTCCATGGTATAGAAAATGGTACCGACAGAACTGCTCAGGTGAATGTCCATGTACTGGCTGTAGTAATCGCTGGCATAATCGGCGGCGGGAGCAGTGGGACGAAGGGTATCCAGTTCTGCTTTTACCTGGGGGTCACTGACGTTATCGAGCAGATTGACGGCGTCCAGCAGCTTATCCTGCTCTACAAACGTACGGGAAAGAGCGGTATACAACTCAGCGGTGGGGCCGCTGCTGATAGCCCGGGTGAGGGTCAGCTCGGCTTTGGTATAGTTGCCGGTTTTCTTATACTGGTTAGCCAGCTCAATAGCAACACCTTCGTCATGGTCGGAAAAGTTGTATGCCATATCATAGAACCAGGAGGACAGCCGGGAATTGCCGTGGAGGTCTTGGAATCGGGCCTGGCTGATCAAGGTATCCCGGGTAAAGGCACGGTCATACACAAACAAATACCATACCACACTGGCGCCAATCAAAACCGCCAACAGGATGGTAATCAGTATTCTGATTGTTTTTTTCATAGAAAAGTACTCCATTTCGAGAGAATCTCACTGAATTATACAACATATGCCTTGTAAAGTCAAGCCCGGCACAAAACCAGGAGGAAGGGTTTCAAGAGGTGAAACCCCATTTGTAAACAATCTGTGTCCTGCCTTGCAATTCTGACGAAATTATGGTAAACTGTACCGGAATCACTGCCCAATTTTGGGAGAAATGAGGAAGAAAGTAATGGAAAAATGCAAATTCTGCCAAGCGGAATTGGCAGAGAATGATACGGTCTGTCCCAGCTGCGGCAAGGACAATGCACCGGAGCAGGCTGAGTCTGTACCCGAGGCCGTACAGCCTGAGGCTGCGGAAGATGTCCAGACTCAGGAAGTGACCTCTGACAGCTGTGCTGCAAATGTGGAAGCGGAAACCTCCGCTGCTCCTGTGGAGGAAGCACAGCAGGATGCTCAGGAGCCTCAGATCCAGGAAGGCCTGAAGGCAACACCCGGTAAAATTGCACTGATGGCGGCTGCGGTTGTGGTACTGCTGGCTGTGCTGATTGCCCTGATTGTAGCCGGTCTGTCACAGCAGAAGCCTGCGGATGCCAATGCAACGGATGCAACTACGGTTGAAACCACACCGGCTACCGTACCTGCCGACGGAAACCCGGAGGATGTAACCTGCAAGGGCACTTATACCGTTACCGACGAGGAGGCAAAGCAGAACCAGCAGACTGTGGTGGCCACCATCGGTGAGCGCCAGTTGACCAACGGTCAGCTTCAGGTGTACTATTGGATGGAGGTGCAGAGCTTCCTGAACACCTATGGTGCCTATGCTCCGTATTTTGGGCTGGATTATACCAAGCCCCTGGATACCCAGATTTCTATGGAAGACCAAAGCCTGACCTGGCAGCAGTTCTTCCTGCAAAGAGCGCTGAATAACTGGCAGCAGGTGCAGGCCATGTCCATGGAAGCTGCGATCAACGGTGTGGAGATGAATCCGGAAGATCAGGAATATCTGGATACCTTGCAGCAGCAGATGGAAGAGATTGCAAAAGGATATAACGTGACTTTGGAGGAACTTTTACTTTCTAATATAGGTCCTGGAGCAGGCATGGAAGAGTATTACTATTATCAGGAGCAGTATTTAAGAGGCCTGCCTTACTTCCAGGCTGAGGCGGCCAAAATCGTTCCGACCGAGGAGGACCTGGAAGCCTTCTTTACGGAGCATGAAGAGGATTATGCCAACAGCGGCATTACCAAGGACAGCATGTTTGTGGATGTGCGGCATATTCTGGTGCAGATTACTGGCGGCACAACCGATGAAGAGGGCAATACCACCTATACCGATGAGGAGTGGGCTGCTTGCGAAGAGAAGGCACAGGCCATTCTGGACGAATGGCTGGCAGGGGAGAAGACGGAGGACTCCTTTGCGGCACTGGCTGTGGAAAAATCGGAAGATCCCGGCTCTCAGGCCAATGGTGGTCTGTATGAGCGGGTAACGGAGGGCCAGATGGTGGCTGAGTTCAATGACTGGTGCTTTGATACCAGCCGGAAGACAGGTGATTACGGTCTTGTGAAAACGAGCTATGGCTATCATGTGATGTATTTTGTGGATACCCAGCCCCAGTGGAAATACTATGCTGAAAGCGATTGGATTGGAGAAGAAACCAACAAGCTGATTGACGAGCTGGTAGAAAAGAATCCCATGGATGTTGTCTATGAGAACATCACCCTGGGTAACGTCAGCCTGGGTGCATAAGCCCATATAACAGATGAATCCGCCCCGGAAGCCTTGGTTCCGGGGCGGATTTTTGCAGAAACAGGGGATTACTTGTGATAGCACACTTCCGTAGAGGTATCCGGATTGCCGCTGAAGAAGGATACCAGATTGTTGATGGTGGTAGCGGCAATATTGTCCAGGGCCTCGTTGGTTAGGAAGGCCTGGTGAGAGGTAACGATGACATTGGGCATGGCAATCAGGCGAACCAGCTTGTCATCCTGTACGATGTGACCGGAGAAGTCCTCATAGAACAGGTCGCCCTCTTCCTCATAAACGTCCAGACAGGCAGCGCCTACCTTTTTCTCTTTAATGCCATTGATCAGATCTTCTGTGTTGATCAGGCTGCCCCGGGAGGTGTTGAGAATGGTAACGCCTTTCTTCATCCGGGCAATGGATTCAGCGTTGATGATGTGCTTGGTATCCTCGGTCAGGGGGCAGTGCAGGGAAATAATGTCGGACTGTTCAAACAGCTCCGGAAGGTCTACATAGTGCAGATCGGAGTTGGGAGCCGGGAATTTGTCGTAGGCCAGGATGTTCATGCCGAAGCCTTTGCAGATGTCGGCAAAAACCCGACCAATTTTACCGGTGCCGATAATGCCTACCGTCTTGCCATACAGGTCAAATCCTGCCAGTCCCTGAAGGCTGAAATTGAATTCCCGGGTCCGGTTGTAGGCTTTGTGGGTACGCCGGTTGATGGTCAGCAGCAGCGCCATGGCATGCTCCGCAACGGCGTGAGGGGAGTAGGCAGGCACCCGGAATATCCGGAGTTTTCCCTGACAGGCCTTGACATCTACATTGTTGAAACCGGCGCAGCGCAGGACAATGGCTTTTACACCCAACTGGTAAAGCTTTTCCACCACGGCAGCGTTGACAGTATCGTTGACAAACACACACACCGCATCAAAGCCCGCGGCCAGGGAGACAGTATCTTCGTTGAGGTTAGGTTCAAAATATTTAATTTCCACACCGGCAGGAACACCGTAACGGTCAAAGCCAGGAACATCATAAGTTTTGGTATCAAAGAATGCAAGTTTCATATTTCATTCCTCCTTTTTGTATCGATAGCATTATAGCGATATATTGGCGATTTGTCAATATATTTTTATCTCTAGGATGCCCAATGTGAGAAAAATATCCTTGCGAAAAAAGCGGCATTTGTGTTATAGTGTGGGAAATGCCATAGGAGGAAAGAAAATGCTGGAAAAAATCAAAAACCTGGTACGTTCTTACTGGGATATTATAACCTATCTGATCTTTGGAGTACTGACCACGGTGGTCAATTATCTGGTATATCTTCCGCTGTACAATTATCTGCATATACCTGCTTCCGTGTGCAATATCGTTGCCTGGGCAGTGGCGGTGGCTTTTGCCTACCTGACCAACAAACCCTTTGTGTTCAAGAGCCACGATTGGTCTGCAAAAACAGTGTTTCCGGAACTGAGCAAGTTTGTCAGCTGCCGTCTGGTATCCGGAGTCATGGAGACGGCGATTATTTTTCTGACGGTGGATTTGATGCACTGGAATGGTAACATTTGGAAGCTGTTTACCCAGATCCTCGTGGTGATTCTGAATTACTTTGCAAGCAAACTGCTGGTATTTCGGAAATAAGATAAAAACCAGGAACTATGTGCAGTTCCTGGTTTTTTGTATGGTTATTCCACTGACTTCAGGGCTTCTGCCATGTTGATTTTCTCCAATTTGAAATAGAAGATAAAGTCTACAATGACAGCAGACAGCAGGGTAAGGCAGAGGGCCCAAACATAGGAAATGGGATTGGCGATGGCTTTGAACCATACGAAATCAATTTTGATCTGGCTAATGACAAACAGCAGCAGTAATCTGCCGAAGGCCAGTCCCAGAAGGGAACCAACTACAGTCAGCGCCATGTTTTCCTTGAATACATAGGCAGCGGTTTCACTGGCGTTGAAGCCCAATACCTTAATGGTGGCAATTTCCCGAATGCGCTCGGTAATGTTGATATTGGTCAGGTTGTACAGAACGATGATGGCCAGAAGTCCGGCGCAGAATACAACAACGCCTACCACAAGATCCAGTGCATCCATCATGCCCTGAATCATGTCACTCAAATCCTCGCTGACCGACACATTCATCACATTGTCCAGGGAGGAAATTGCGGCACTGACAGTGTGTACTTCCTGATCCGGAGAGACTTTTACGAAAGCCATCTGCTGTTCAGGCTGGACACCCCACTGACTCTGGATGGTTTCCGGCAGCACAATGGCGTAATTATCCACATGGTTGTCATAGATGCCGGAAACGGTAAGCTCCAGCGTCTGCAAATCACCGTTGCGCAGAATCACCGTATCGCCCACATCAATTTTCATATTTTCCGCCACACCGGAGGACAGTACTACTTCATCCACACCGGGCATGGACACGGACTGACTGCCGCTGTGCAGGTCGATGAAATCGGTCAAACCTTCGCCGCAGCTGATCATATAAAGCTCTTTGACCTTATTGTCAAAATCCAGCTCTACACTGCTCTGGTGATAAAGCAGGGAACCGTCACAATCCTGTACTGCTTCGGAAAATTCCTCCATCTGCTCCGGAGTGTTCTCGTCCCGGAAATAGACCGCTATGTCGTAAAGGGTGACTTCCTCAAACTGGTAATTGGCCACGTTGACAATGGAATCCCGCAGACCGAAACCGGTCAGAAGCAGTGCGGTACAGCCGCCGATTCCCAGCAGCATCATGGCAAGCCTCTGGCGGTAACGGAAGATATTGCGGATGGTTACCTTGTCCAGAAAACTGATTTTGGACCAGAAGGGCAGGTATTCCAGAAGAATCTTCTTGCCGGCGTTGGGGGCTTTGGGGCGGATCAGCTCTGCTGGCTCTTCTTCCAACGTTCTGCGGCAGGTATACCAGGTGACAAACAGCATGATGCTGGTGTATGTCAGAACCACAGCAATGCACAGGGGCCAATCAATGGTCAGCACCATTTTGGGCTGAATATAAAGCATGATGCAGTAAGCCTCCCAGATAATCTGGGGGAAGATGGTAGAGCCTGCCCAAATACCGATTCCGCATCCCAGCAGCGCGCCGCTGCCGGAATAGAACAGGTATTTGCCAATGATGCTGCGGTTGCTGTAGCCCAGGGCTTTCAGTGTGCCGATCTGGGTACGTTCTTCCTCAATCATGCGGGTCATGGTGGTGATGCAGACCAGGGATGCCACCAGCAGGAAGAATACCGGGAATACCCGGGACACTCCGGATACAATGTCGGAGCTGCTGTCCAGATTCACATAACCCACATTGCTGTTGCGATCCAGTACATATACATCGGCCTCATCCATTGCATCAATGTCTGCACGGGCATCGTCCAGTTCCGCTTTGGCGTCTTTCAGCTCGGCTTCCGCATCAGCCAGTTCCTGCTCGGCTTCTGCCTTGGCCTCGGCGTATTCTTCCCAGCCCTCTTCAACTTCGGCTTCTCCTTCGTGGAATAGCCCCCAGTTGACCATCAAGGCATCGTAGGCATTGTTGAGCTTGGTTTCGTTTGCCCACATTTCCACCTCTGCGGCGGTCAGCTGAGCTTCTGCATCAGCCAGCTGCTGCTTCTGGCTTTCCAGAGCCTGGTATCCTGCCTGAATCTGATCCATGGTAGACAGCGTACCTTGAACCTGGGCCATTTGCGCCTGCAATGCCGCCAGCTGCTCCTGCAGCTGGGGAAGTTCAGGGTCATCCTCTGGAAGTGCGTCGATCTGCGCCTGCAGCGCATCAATCTGACTTTGCAGCTCCGGTTGACTGGCAACTGCCTGGTCATACGCAGGCTTCAGCTTGGCATACTGCTCATCCAGCTGATTTTTTGTTGCTTCGATCACCGGTTCTGCTTCTGCCTTTTTCGCTGCCAACTCCTGTTTGGCAGCAGTAATTTGCCCACGGGCAATTTCGATTTGTTCTCTGCCTTCTTCGATTTCCCGACCGCCATCGATCAGTTTCTGTCGGTTATCCTTCAGTTCTTGCTCTGCGTCTTTCAGCTCGGCTTCTGCATCGGCCAGTTCTTGCTCGGCTTCCGCTTTTCCGTCTTCGTACTCTTTCAGACCATCCAGGTATTCCTGATAGCCTTCGTTGTATTCTTCTTCCGCTTCTGCTTTGATTTCGGCAAAACGTTCCTCTGCCAGCCGCTCTGCCTCCGGTTCCAGGGCATCCACGGCTGCATCCAGGGCGTCACTGTATTGGTCTGTGTAGATTTCGTAGTTGCCGGGGATGGTCAGATTGATTTCCGTAAAATAATCCACATCAAAGGCGTTCTGAGGGATGTAATAGTAGTTTTCCAGACTGCCGCTGCCGATTGTGGTGGTACCTCGGTTCATGTCCATGTACAAAGGCGTGGCAACACAGCCAACAATGGTAAAGGTCTGATAACGCAGGCTGTCCAGGGTATCTTCATCATTATCGACAGACAATGTGACGGTTTGTCCCAGCATGTCCTCAGTCCAGCGGAATCCATCTGCCAGACATTCGTTGTCCGCCTCTGGCATCCGACCGCTGCGCAGGGCTACCTGATTGATATCCTGGGGGATGGAATAGAAACGGTAGACGCAATCTTCTCCACCCTCGCCGGTTTTTGCGATCAGATCCATCCAGATAGAGCCTTCAGCCTGGGCGACACCTTCCAGCTGCTGCACCTTGTCCACATATTCCTGGGTCCAGCCATAGCTGTTGACCAGACGGATATCGAACATATTTTGCTGGTCGGTAAAATACTGCCCTGTGGCAACCATATCCGTCTTGGCCATCAAAAGGCCCACAAACAACCCTGCACCCAAGGCAATAATTGCAGCAATGGCCGTATATCTTCCGAAGGACTTGATAATGGATTGGCGCAGATTTCTGCGCATGGCATTTCGTTTCATTACCATTCAATCTCCGCAATATTCTGTGGGTGTTCATTTCTTGTGACAGAGGAAACTGAGCCGTTTTTGACCCGGATCACCCGGTCGGCCATGGCGGTCAAGGCGCTGTTGTGGGTAATGATGATAACGGTCATACCGGTTTTGCGTCCGGTGTCCTGCAGCAGCTGTAAAATGGCCTTGCCGGTCTGATAGTCCAGAGCGCCGGTGGGCTCATCACACAGCAGAAGCTTCGGATTTTTCGCCAGCGCCCGGGCGATGGCAACCCGCTGCTGTTCGCCGCCGGAAAGCTGACTGGGGAAATTCTTCATCCGGTCCTCCAGACCTACTTCTTTCAGCACTTCGGCGGCATCTAACGGATTTTTGCAGATCTGGTTGGCCAGTTCCACATTTTCCAAAGCAGTCAGGTTGCCGATCAGATTGTAGAACTGAAACACGAACCCGACATCATAGCGCCGATACTGGGTCAGCTGTTTCTTGCTCAAAGCGGATACTTCCTGTCCATCCAGTATGACTTTTCCGGTACTCAGAGTATCCATACCGCCCAGAATGTTCAGCAGCGTGGTTTTACCGGCACCGGAGGGGCCGACGATGACCACCAGTTCCCCTTTTTCTACTTCAAAAGATACATCGTGCAGGGCTTCAATTTCCACTTCGCCCATATGGTAGGTCTTTCCCACATCCTGAAATTCCACAAACGCCATAGTATGCACCTCTCGTACATAATTTCTAACATCATTATATCACAGCGAATGTTGATTGTCGAAACTTTCTGTAAACTTCTGTCCATCCAGTGCCTTAAAAATCGGAAAAGATTTGCACAGCAAAAACGGGGAGGGTAACCCCTCCCCGCTGCATCTGTCAGCAGGTTTGATAGCAGTTATCCCCGTCGTGCTTGTCGTCGCAGCATCTGGGTGCGAACTGTGTGGCAGGGAAGGGAATCCGGCTGAACATTTCGCAGGGATCTTCTCCGCTGCCGGGGGTTTCGCAGCATTCCTTGCAGGGAATGGCGTAGTCCAGAACCGGAACAATCAGCTGGGCTTCCCGCTCCAGCCGAACGATGGAGAACTGTCCCAGAGTAACAAAGAGCCGACGGCGGTCGCCGGAGAGTACCAGCTCTTCGTCGAACTGTCCGCGGATTGCGGCGGGAACCTGGCAGGGGCAGTCGTTGCAGGTGCATTCGCAGATATCCTTGACTTTGGAGCTGAGCACCATGGGGTCCAGTACCTCCACTGCTGCTCCCAATTAGGGAGGTGGTAACGTTTTGAAAACGATGTTTACCTGCGCATCTTTGCTGACGGATATGTGATTCAGAATTTCCCGCAGATCGCCGTTGGTAAACCACTGCAAATGTAAAAAGCGGTGCATTTTCTCCTGTAATCTGAAATTTTCCTTGGAAGATGAGGGGATTTTCTCGCTTTGCTGAGAGATTCGGTCTAGCTCTTGCTGAATGGTCAGCAGCTTTGTCTTGAGTGCCTCCAGGGAGATCAGACCGTTGGCATACAGCTCCTGGTAACGCTCCATTTTGGCAAGAAGTTTTTCCTGTTTCAGCTCTTGGCGGATGCAGTGGTTTTCCGCTGGGACAGTCCGGGAAGAAAGCTGAGCCAACACCCGGGAGGTGAACGCTTCCGGGTCGCCGATCTGAGAGAGGATGAAGCGGCTGAGGGTTTCCATCAGTTCCGTCTCGTCCAGACTGACCCGGTTTTCACAGCCTTGGATGCCCTGCTGATCGTTGGTAACGCAGTGCCAGTATACCCGTGTGTTGGCGTAGGTGTAGGTTTTCCGGCAGAAGGAGCGGCCGCAGTGGTCGCATCGAATCAGGGTGGAAAACAGGTGTTTGCCGCTGTAACGTTCTGTATTACCAAGGGATGTGTCTGTCGCCCTTCGCTCCAGCCGAATCCGCTGAGCCTTCTGAAAGACATCGGATGTGACAATGGCCCATTCCGGCCGATTGTGGCGGAAATGATCTTCTTCCGGCAGCGCAATCTGCTTCCCGGTGAGAAAGTCTTGCACTTCATACTTGTGATTGACCAAGGTACCGCAGTAGATGGGGTTCATGAGAACCCGGCGAACACCCCGGGCATCCCAATTCCCGCCGAACTTGGTTTTGTCCCCGTTCTGGTTCAGAATCTGGCTGATGCATCGGCACCCCAGCCCTTGCCGGGTATACAGGGAAAAAATCCTGCGCACCACATCCGCTTCCATGGGGTTAATTTCCAGCGTAAAATTGTCAATCCGATCGTAGCCAAATAGCCCCCGGGGAACACGGCCTTTTTCCGCATTGATGCGCTTTCCCCACTTGACACGCTTGGAAAGGTTGTTGCTTTCCTCCTGAGCCATGGCGCTGAACAGAGTCAGGATAAACTCGCTGTCTCCCATGGAATCCATATTCGCCGTCAAAAATAAGGTGCGAATGCCCAGGGCCTTCAGGGTGCGGATGCTTTGCAGAGCATCCACCGTATTTCTGGCAAAGCGGCTGATGTCCTTCACTACCACCATCTGAAATGCTCCGGTTTCGGCATCGCCCATCAGCTGCTGGAAGGCTTCCCGCCGTTTGACGGAGGTTCCGCTGATGCCTTCGTCTGCGTACAGCCGGTATAATTCATGCCCATTTCGCTGGGCATAGGTCAGAAAGAATTCCTTCTGATGGTTCAGACTGTCAAGCTGTTCTTCTTTTTCCGTGGAAACCCGGCAGTAGGCGGCAATCTTCATGGCTGGGTACTTCCTTTTACCATATCAGGTTCTAAGCTCTCCGGCATTTCCGTAAGCTTTTCCAGCAGTAATTTTAGCAAAGCTTCTGTGAGGGCATCCGCTGTGTTGGGATTGACGATGGTATAAACTGGCTGAACAGATTTTTTTGCCATAGATAATCCCTCCCAGGCATAGTCTATTGGGGCAATCCCAGCGCCATTACCAGGGAGGGATAAGAATCAAATGTGAACATTTTGTAAATTGTTGTAAACAAGTGAAACATTTTGATAGAAAAAATCGTCTATATAGTAAAGAAGAGTTTATACCGACACTCCAAGAAAAAGAATAAAGGAGGACCTGGTCCTCTTTGGAAAGCTGTTGGATCGATATGAGTATGTTGGATCGTGTAAAAAACATATGCGGAGCGGAAACGGCGCTGGGTATCCAGTTTTGTTCCCCGGAAGCGGCCCGCGCTTACTTACCCCAGGGCAGCAGAATTTTCGGTGCGGCAGGGGAGAGTCTGTTCTTCTTTGCGGAAGGATATCAGGAGACGGTTTTTGCATTGGACATGGATACCGGAGACATCCACCCCTTGGCCTATGATTTTTCGGAATTTCTTCGTCTGATTCTGGCCTGCGGGTCAGCGGAATCCGTTGCCGGTACGGAACGGAAAGATTCCAGGGAATTGGGAACTCTCCAGCCGGGGCTGCGGGAGCTTCAGGAGGTTCTAAACCTGACCCCTATCCGAAATCCGAGAGAATATGTGCGCACCATTGGACAAGTTATTGATTGCAGCAGAATCCGGCAGTAATTTGTTGGCCAAAACCAAACGGCGATGCAGCTGTGTGTTAAAGAGAGGTGTACCATATGAGCAGCTACATACTGATTGACACAACGGTAGAAGACAACACTTGGTGGAAAGATTTGATTCAGGCCTGTGCAGTTCTGGGGGATGTGTTCGAAATCCATTGCTGGTCTGACGAAAGCGATGCGGCAAAGCTTGCCCTGCGGTACGGGCGGAAAGTCGCCTCCACCTGGCGGGACGGAACGGTGATTCTGGGAACCATCACCAAAGACTTCCTTTCCTATCTGACCCGGATGCCCAAACCCTCGGACACGGAAATCTATAATAAGATGACACCTTTTTTTACAATCCGCCTGGGGGGCAGATTGTATAGTGAGCATTACGGGACGGAAGTCATCATTTCCAAGGTACCGGAAAAGCAGGAACCCTGTGTTGACCGGATCTTAAGCAGGGTGGAGCGCTGCGGAACGGTCCACCGAAATGTCCAATAACTGCCAACACGGCACACCGGGAAAATCTTCCGGTGTGCCGTGTTTTTGATATCCAACAATTTCAGATTTACCCGTTGATTCTCACAAGGAAACCCGGCACGCAGAAAACTGCGTGCCGGGCGTTTCTATGGGGTTTAGCGGAAGCATTCCAGTGTGCCGGTTTCCATAGGATAGGCAAAGAACAGATCATCGACGAAACCGCCGCTTCTCTGTGCCTGGCAGAAAAATACCCAGGCTGGACGCAGATGACAAATGTTATCAATGTCAAATTCTGCGAAATATTGCACATCGACGCTGACTACTTCCATGATTTTGTCGTCACCAGACATGTGGGCGAGAAAATCTGTTTTGAGCTTCTCCGCTGCTTCTTCCAGGGTACATTTGGGAACAATAGCTTCCCGACTGATTTCCTTCAGAAGGAAAGAGCCACCGCAAGAAAACATCCCTTCTTCGGAAATATGAGCGGAAATACTGCGAAAGGGAACGTAACCAGTCACCGGCAATCCCTCAAAATAGGGTTGCAACTTTGCATAGTAAGCGCCTTTTCCGTCCTCAGTGACATTCGCTGTGACATTCCAGGGCGCAAGGGAAAAACAAGAATACCGGGCAATTTCCTCTCCGACAGCCTTTGCCGCCTCAGCAGCGGTAGAGGTGAGATCGCCGGGAATCTGGTCGGTGATATATCCCCGCTCGAATGCGTGCCCTTCATCCAAATCCTTCCCATTCAAATCCCGGGTGACATCCAGATAGTACCCGTCTCCTGTGATGTCTTGAGAGAAAGACAGTAAAAACTGCTCTCCTTCTTCCTTCACCCATTCGATTCGTCCGTCTTCCCGTGCAAACTTTTTTGCATCCGGGTAGGCGGAATAAACATAATCCTGCACAAACCGCCCCAGGGCTTCCTCATCCAGTGCCAGCTGGATGTGATTCAGCGTTTCCGGCTCCGGCAGCTCCAGGGAGCCCTTCAGAATCAGGGTACGGCCTTCTTCCGTCACGGTTTGGGACAGCTCGGTTACGCTGCCGGCTTCCCAGAGGGCAGCCTGGGTGGGCTGAGTTTCTGCCTGGGGAGCGGCGCAGCCGGTCAGACAGAAAATGGCCAGCAGCAGAGCAAACCAGTTTGATTTTTTCATAATCATCATGCCTCCTTTTTACTTTGAAGAAGCATTCTGGACATTATCCAGAGTAAAGGACACAATCTGCTCCTGATTGGGGGCATAGGTTTGGTAGGCATGCCCGTCCAGTTCCAGGTACCAGTATTGGTAGTTGGATTTAACCTTTAACTCCACTGTGATGGAGGCCTGATTTTTTCCTACATCCGGTAAGGGGTTCAGGTAAAGGCAAGTCCCTGCTTCTGTGTACATATCGGCGATTCCGATTTCATCGGGATTGCCGGTCATGGCGGTGATGGTATCCACCCCGTTGACCAGTATGTGATCTCCTACATATAGATCCTGGGTGACCACGCAGACGTAGCCATTTTGCACAAGCAGCTGCCACATTTTCTCATAAGCCTCCGGGGACAGCATCTGCCGGAGTTCTCCTTCCATGGCCAGAGCGTCCCGTTTCATGGAATGCTCCTGAACGTATTCCGGCAGGGGGCCGTACTGGGATTCGTAGGTCTTTCGATCAATGCCGCCGAAAGGCATCAGATTCGTACCTTTGAGCTGCCGCAGAAGAGCTTCGTCCACCTGATATCCCACCACCGGCTCCGGCAGTATTTCCTCCAGATTGTATCCCAGCAGAATGGTTTCCCCGTCATAGTAGCGCTGAGAGAGGACAAACTTGGATGCGTCCATCTTGGGCAGTTCCACCACTTCCGGAATCTGGGTTTGGCTTGCCTGCTCTGCCTGGGCGTATATGGTCTCCTGAGGGAACTGCTCCTTCAGCAGTCCGAAAATGGAAGGAACCCATCCGGCAGCCACGGCGGTTACCGCCAGCAGGCTTACGCAAATTGCAGCCGCCAGGGCAACCACAATCGCCCTGCGCAGAGTACGGACGCCGCTTGTGCTTTCCGTGCTTGTCTGCCGGGCCTGGCTGTCCACCAAATCCAGGAAACGATCATCCACATATTCCATGGCGTCAAACAGCTTTTTGCTTCTCATAGTACCACTCCTTCCTGCTGCAAATGGCTGCGCAGCTGCTGCCGCAGTCGGCTTAACCGGTATTTGACTTTACGCTGGGGCAGATGATATCGCTGGCTGATGTCCGGAACGGACATGGCGTAATAATACCGGCTCAGAAAAATGGCGCAGTCCTCCGCCGTCACACTGCCGAGAAACCGGTTCAGACTGACGCCGATTTGTTTTGCCTCCCACAGTTTCTCTGTATTGTTCCTCCTGTCCGGCAGACATTCATCCAATTCGGAAAACAGAACCGTCATATGGGGATTGCGCCGCTTTGCGGTATTGTAATCCATCCGGTCATAGGATAAATTTCGGGTAATCCGTGACAGGAAATGCTTCAGTACATTCGGCTTGGTAGGGGGGATGGCATTCCACGCTGCCCAGTATGTATCGCCTACCACTTCTTCGGTATCTTCCTGGCAGTGCAGGATGTTAAATGCCACTTGGCTCAGGTAATGACCGTATTTTTTCTGTGTCTGCGCAATGGCGTCTTCGCTGCGCTGAAAATACAGACGGACAATTTCGGTATCTTCCACTGTGACACCTCCTTTTGTTTTATAAGGCCTTACACCTATATAGTAGGAGATTCCCGGGAAAAGGACAAGCTTCTGTAAAAAGCGTACGCAATTTTTATCTATAGAAAAACGGCGCCATATCAAAATGGCTCCGCTCAAGGGATGTATATACCTGCCTATTTGTGGGCAATGACCTCTACTACGGCGGTAGGCAGGTTGGTGCACAAACGGGTCACGCCGTCTGCCTCGCCGATGCGGGTATCGCTGCGGTAGATGTGGGAGTGGCTGTCTTCGCCGCACAGAACGGCCCGCTTGGAGAACACGGCCAGACCGTACAGGGTGGCGGGACGGGAAACGCCTACCACGGCGTCTGCCAGAATCCGATAGTAGAATGTGATATCGATGCAGTAATGGTTGCGGTTGAAGGCCAAAGGCTCTACATCAATGTAGGTGCACAGCAGTTCGGCGCAGCGCACCCGGGCGTTGGTGGCTTTGTCCAGAATGGCTTGGGAACTGGTGGTCAGATATACCCGAAGGTCTTCGATGCAGTCCTTATCCCGACAGGAGTCGGTGATCTTCCGTGTGTGGATGGACATTGCCTGGCGCAGATCCTGAGGATCACAGCACACAGTGTCCTTTTTTTGCTCTGACATTGGAATTACCTCCCGAATTGAGAATAAGCATAGCGCTTATAGGACAGTTTATGCAGAGATTTTCGGGAAGTGCAGACATTTCTGCGGAAGCTTCGGGCAGAAAAATTGGGAAGTCCCCTTAGAGACTTCCCAATTTTGAAATTTACCAGGAGAATTGATAGGTGGTTACGCTGCGGTAGGTTTCCCCGGCCTTGGTAATGGGCTGGGGCCACTGGGGATGGTGCAGAGCATCGGGGTAGAACTGGGTTTCCAGAGCCACACCGCTGCGTTTGCCGTAGTAGACGCCATCCTTGCCCTGCTCGTCCAGGAAGTTGCCGGCATAGAACTGAATGCCCGGGCAGTCGGTGCTGATGGCCAGACTCCGGCCGGAAACCGGGTCGGACAAAATCGCACAGGGATTGCAGAACACTTCCCAGTTGTGGTCATAGCCGCCCTGCAAGTGCAGAGGCTCGTAATCTGCGCCGATATCCTGATCGATTGCTTTTGGGGTACGGAAATCCATGGGAGTGCCTGCCACATCCCGCAGTTCGCCGGTGGGGATACTTTCAGCGTCATCGGGGTTAAAGAAGCGGCCCGGCAGGGTCAGCAGCTGATCCATAGCGGCATCGGTCTTGTCGTGGCCGGCCAGGTTGAAATAGCTGTGGTTGGTCATGTTGAATACGGTATCCCGGTCGCAGACGCCCTTGTAGGAAATCCGCAGGGTGCCCACCCCTTCCAGGGAGTAGGTCACCTGAATTTCGGCATTGCCGGGGAATCCCTGATCGCCGTGGGGGCTGGTAAGACCCAGAGTAATGGCACTGTCGGTATGGGACAGAACCTTCCACATCCGCTTGAAATAGTAGTCCGGGCCGGAGTGGAGGTTGTTTTTGCCTTCGTTGGGGGTCATGACATAGGCCTTGTCCCCCAGAGCAAAGGTACCATTTTGGATGCGGTTGGCATTGCGGCCTACGGTTGCACCCAGACAGGCATTGCCCAGCCGGTAGCCATTGCAGTCATCGTGCCCCAGAACCACATCCGCCATGCTGCCGCTGCTGTCGGGAACCATCAGCCGAACCAGCGTAGCGCCGTAGTCACTGACTGCAGCGGTCATGCCGCCGCCGGATATGGTGTACAGGGACGCAATTTCTCCAGAGGGCAATGTGCCGAAAGATTCTTTCATGAAAATGACTCCTTTCATTTTTTGACCCGGAATACCGGAGATTATGTAAAGAAGGGTTTTTGTAATTATACTATAATCCTCGACGGATTTCAAACACTTCTTTGTTCCACCGGGAAGAAAATCCCACTTTCAGCGCTCCGGCCGCCGCGGCGGAATATCCTGAAAAACGGGAACTTTTTCCCGCTGAAAAAGCGGACACTACATTTTGTATAATCTTCTTGACAAAAACACAAGATATAGTATAATAGGCCCTGCACGCAGAAAGTCAAATGGAGAATGTACCCAAGGAGGCCCCCATGAAGATTATCAAGCGCAATGGCGCAGAAGTTGTTTTTGATATTGACAAGATTCTGATGGCTGTGACCAAGGCCAATAACGCTGCGGAAGAGAAGGTGCGCCTGACTCCGCTGCAGATTGAGCGAATCGGACAAAGTGTCCAGATTTCCTGTGAGGAAATGGGCCACAGCCCCTCTGTGGAGGAAATTCAGGATCTGGTGGAGAAGGCGATTATGGCCCACGGAGCCTTTGAAGTCGCCAAGGAATATATTACATACCGTTATATCCGAAGCCTGGCCCGTCAGGCAAATACCACTGATGACCGGATTCTCAGCCTGATTGAATGCAACAACGAAGAAGTCAAGCAGGAGAACGCCAACAAGAACCCCACCATCAACGCCGTGCAGCGTGACTATATGGCAGGCGAGGTCAGTAAGGATATTACCCGTCGGATTTTGCTGCCCCAGGAGATCGTAGCGGCCCACGAGGCTGGCATTATCCATTTCCACGACTCTGACTATTATGCCCAGCACATGCACAACTGTGACCTGGTGAACCTGGAGGATATGCTGCAGAACGGCACGGTGATTTCCGGTACGCTGATTGAGAAGCCCCATTCCTTCTCTACTGCCTGCAACATCGCCACTCAGATTATTGCCCAGGTGGCATCCAACCAGTACGGCGGCCAGTCCATTTCCCTGACCCATCTGGCACCCTTCGTCCAGATCAGCCGGGAAAAGATTCGCAAGACCGTGGAAAAGGAGATGGAGCTGTTCGGCATTGCCCCCAGCGAAGAGACAGTTACCCGGGTGGTGGAAGACCGGCTGCGGGAAGAGGTGCGTCGTGGCGTTCAGACCATTCAGTACCAGGTGGTAACGCTGATGACCACCAACGGCCAGGCACCGTTCATCACGGTCTTCATGTACCTGAACGAGGCCAGATCCGAGCAGGAGAAGAAAGACCTGGCCATGATTATCGAGGAAACCCTGCGCCAGCGCTACGAAGGTGTTAAGAACGAAAAAGGCGTGTGGATTACCCCCGCTTTCCCCAAGCTGATCTATGTCCTGGAAGAGGACAATGTCCGGGAAGGAACCCCCTATTTCTACCTGACCCGTCTGGCTGCCCAGTGCACCGCCAAGCGGATGGTTCCGGACTATATCTCCGAGAAGAAGATGCTGGAGCTGAAGGTGGACAAGAACGGCGAAGGCCACTGCTATACCTGCATGGGCTGCCGCTCCTTCCTGACGCCCTATGTGGACCCGGAAACCAATGAGCCCAAGTACTATGGCCGATTCAATCAGGGTGTGGTTACCATCAACCTGGTGGACGTGGCCCTGTCCTCCGGCAAGGATATGGACAAGTTCTGGCAGATTTTTGACGAGCGGCTGGAGCTGTGCCACCGGGCGCTGATGTGCCGCCATGAGCGGCTGAAGGGCACCCTGTCTGATGCAGCCCCCATTTTGTGGCAGTACGGTGCTCTGGCCCGCCTGGAGAAGGGAGAGCCCATCGACAAACTGCTCTACGGCGGCTACTCCACCATTTCTCTGGGCTATGCCGGCCTTTACGAGTGCGTCAAGTACATGACCGGAAGATCCCATACCGACGAAGAGGCCAAGCCCTTTGCACTGCATGTCATGCAGCATATGAACGATGCCTGCAAGCAGTGGAAAGCCATGCATAACATTGACTTCTCCCTGTACGGCACTCCCTTGGAGTCCACCACCTATAAGTTTGCCAAGTGCCTGCAAAGCCGTTTTGGCATGATTCCCGGTATTACGGACAAGAGCTATATCACCAACTCCTACCACGTCCATGTCTCTGAGGAAATCGATGCCTTCACCAAGCTGGCCTTTGAGGCGGAGTTCCAGCAGCTGTCTCCCGGCGGCGCCATCAGCTATGTGGAAGTACCCAACATGCAGAATAACATTGATGCAGTGCTGGAACTGATGCAGTTTATCTATGACAACATCATGTACGCCGAGCTGAACACCAAGTCGGACTACTGCCAGGAATGCGGCTTCGATGGAGAAATCAGCATTCAGGAAGACGACGGCAAACTGATTTGGGTTTGCCCCCAGTGCGGAAACAAGGATCAGAGCAAGATGAACGTTGCCCGCCGTACCTGCGGCTATATCGGAACCCAGTTCTGGAACCAGGGCAGAACCCAGGAAATCAAGGATCGGGTTTTGCATCTGTAAGCAAAACAAGAAAGCGCAGAGGGAAAATCCTCTGCGCTTTTTCTATGCAATTTTCCCGCCCAGCAGGGCCTTTAAGTAGAGAATGGCTTCCCGATATCCTTCCAGTCCATGACCTTTGATGGTTTTGCAGCAGGCAAGACCAGCGTAGGAAATCTGCCGGAAGCTTTCCCGGGAATCTACATCGGAAATGTGGACTTCCACGGCTGGGATGGATACGGCTTTCAGGGCATCCAGAATGGCTACGGAGGTGTGGGTATAAGCGGCCGGGTTGATGACGATGCCATCAAATACCCCGTAGGCGCGCTGAATTTCATCCACAATGGCGCCTTCATGATTGGACTGGTACTGTTCAATCTCCAGATTTTCGGCCTGTGCAGTCTCCTCCAGCAGCCTCAGCAAATCCGAAAAGCTGCTTTTTCCGTAGATTCCCGGTTCCCGAATCCCCAGCATATTGATATTGGGGCCATTGATTACCAGAATTTTCATGTTCTTTCCTCCCAATGGGACAAAATGGCGGCGACAGTCTCCCCGCTGCTTCCATTGTTGTCCATGACAAAATCCGCAAATGCCTGATATTGCCCCTTCCGGGCTTCATACAGATCTGCCAGCCGATTGGCCTGGGAAAGGGGCCGCCCATCTGTGGGCAGCGCATCCAGGTTCCGTTTCAGCCAGAAAATCTGCCCGTTCTGGTGCAGCAAATTGTAGTTGCGCTCTCGGGTGATGCACCCGCCGCCGGTGGCGATGATCAGGCCGGAGTGCTTTCCAAACTCGGAAAGAACCTGGGTTTCCCAGTTGCGGAAGGTTTCTTCTCCATCCTGAGCGAAAATCTCCGGGATGGATTTTCCAGCCAGTTCTACAATTTTTGCATCGGCATCCACAAAGACCCGCCCTAAATTTTGGGCAAGCAGGCTTCCAATGGTGCTTTTTCCGCACCCAGGCATACCGATAAGGATGATATTCTGCATCTGGGCGGAAAGCTTGCGGTGGATGGTTTCGATAACCCCATCAGAAATCTTCGTTCCGGTAAAATACTCTGCCGCTTCCTTCGCCTGGGCCACCAGCATCCACAGACCGTTTTCGTTGGGCAGCCCCAGTTTTTCGGCATCCAGCAGAATCTGTGTCCGGGCGGGATTGTACACCACATCCAGCACCCCTTCCAAATGGGGAAACTGCCCCAAATCCAGAGGGCTGACCCCGGTCTGGGGATACATACCTACCGGTGTTGTGTTTACGATTACGGCAGCGTCGGCGTGGCGGGAAAGATTCTGATAATTGTTTTCCCCGCTGCGGGAAACGACCACCGGCAGTGCACCCAAATCCGTCAGGGCGTGAACCACCGTGTTGGAAGCTCCGCCGCTGCCCAGAACCAGCACCTTTTTTCCGGAAACCGGGATTTTACTGTGATGAACCAGGGAAACAAAACCAAAATAATCGGTGTTGTGTCCATAGAGTTTGCCGTCACTGCGGCGGACAATGGTGTTGACACACCCCATTTTCCGGGCGACAGGGGAGAGTTCATCCAAATAGGGAAGAACGGTTTTTTTGTAGGGAATGGTTACGTTTATCCCGGTAAAATCCCCATTACGCAGAAAATCTTCCACATCTTCCGGCTCTTTTTCAAACAGGGAATAGGAGTAAGACCCCAAAAGTCCATGAATCTGGGGCGAATAGCTGTGACCCAGTTTTCTGCCCAGAAGTCCGCACTGCATCAGACCACCTCGGTATAGCTGCCCAGATACTTGAACTCTTCACACAGTTCATCCAGTTCGCACATCAGCTGGACAAATTCCTCGGAATAAATGGAGGTTTCCAGGTCGAAGTAGAACATGAACTCAAATTCCCGGTCGGGAATGGGGCGGGACTCCAGCTTGGTGACGTTGATGCCCAGGGTGTAGAGCCGAGCCAGGACCTTGTACAGAGCGCCGGGCTTGTGGTTCAGAATCATCATGATGCTGGTTTTGTCGGAACCGGGATAAATTTCCAGATTTTTGCTGATGCAGATGAACCGGGTTCGGTTGTTGCCCTTGTCCTGAACGGAGGAAGCCAGGCAATCCAGGCCGTACAGTTCCGCACAGGCCCGGCTGGACAGGGCGGCCACATCTTTCCGCCCGGACTGAGCCACCATTTCTGCCGCCAGCGCCGTGTTGGCAACGGGAATGACATTGACGCCAGTCAGGCTCTGCAAGAAGTCGCCGCACTGGCTGATGGCCTGCTCGTGGGAGTAGATTTCTTTGATATCAGACAGGAAAGTGCCGGGATTGACCAGCAGGTTGTGATCTACTTTCAGCCGGAAGGTACGCACGATGGAGAAGTTGTGCTGGATCATCAGATCATATACCTTTTTTACCGAGCCAGCAGTGGAATTTTCGATGGGCAGGATGCCGTACTGGCACATACCCTGGTCGATGGCGTTGAACACTGCCTCGAAGTTCTTGAAATAGAAAATAAAGGGATTTTTGAAAATCTTCTCGCAGGCAATCTGGGAGTAAGCACCCTCCACGCCCTGACAGGCTACCATAGGGGCCTGAGGGAAAAGCTTGGGTGTCTGCTCAATGGAACGGGTAATGGCATCATACAGCGGGCTGACGAAGCCGCTGCGCTTGCTTTGGTAGCTGCGGCTAAGCTCAAAGAGCATGGAGTACAGTACCCGGGTGTAATTTGCCATTTCCGGCCCGGCCTTCTGAGCCACATCCTGCAATTTTTCCCGCTCCCGGGCAGGAACCAGAATGGGAATGCCCTCTTCTTTTTTGCAGTCGGCAATTTTGGCGGCCACTTCCATTCTTGCCCGGAAAAGCTCCACCAGAGAGTCGTCGATTTTATCAATTTCCTGCCGTAATTCCTTCAGTTCCATGGATTATTTCCTCCTGTCTGTCTGGGGACTGCCCAATATCATATCAACAATCGCAATGGCAGCGGCTGCTTCCACTACCGGAACGGCGCGTGGGACAATGCAGGGGTCGTGTCTGCCCTGTACGTTCAGCTGCTGATTTGTCATTTGACTTAAATTTACGCTTTGCTGGGGCGAAGCAATGGAAGGGGTAGGTTTCACCGCTACTCGGAAGGTCAGCGGCATACCGTTGGTGATACCGCCCAAAATGCCGCCGCAGTGGTTGGTAACGGTTTGCACCATGCCGTGCTCGGCGGTAAAGGCGTCGTTGCATTGGCTTCCCCGCATCTGGGCTGCTGCAAAACCAGCGCCAAATTCCAAACCCTTTACAGCAGGGATGCCGTAGACAATCTGGGCAATCCGGCTTTCCACGCCGCCGAACATAGGCTCTCCGATTCCCGCCGGCAGCCCGGTAACCACACAGTCAATTTCCCCGCCAACACTGTCTGCATCTTTCCGGGCCTGTTCGATGCTTTGCCGCATAGTAAGGCCAGCTTCCGGATTGACTACGGGAAAGTCGTCGCAGATTTGGGGAATGCCATGCATCGGAAGCGGATCATCCTCCCGGCTGCTGCCGGCAATGCGGAAAATCCGGGCACCAATCTGAATGCCCCGCTGCTCCAGCCACTGTTTGCACAACCCGCCGGCGATGCACAGGGGAGCGGTGAGCCGTCCGGAAAAGTGCCCGCCGCCAGCCGCATCCTGAAAACCCCCATATTTTACCTGGGCCGTGTAGTCGGCATGTCCAGGCCGGGGACAGTCTTTCAGATTGGCGTAGTCTCCGGAACGGGTATTTTTGTTGTAGATTACTGCGGCAATGGGAGCGCCGCAGGTAAAACCGTCCAGGATTCCGGAGAGAAATTCCGGCCGATCTTCTTCCTTCCGGGGGGTGGACCAGGAATTTTGTCCTGGCGCCCGGCGGTTGAGAAATGCCTGAAGCTTGTCAAAATCTACCTCCAGACCCGCCGGAATGCCGTCCAACGTCATCCCGATGGCAGGGCCATGGGATTGGCCAAAAATAGACAATTTTAGATTTTCACCGTAGGTACTGCTCATAATTTCCTCCTAACCGGCGATATTCCTCAAAAAATTGGGGATAGGATTTTTCTACGCATTGGGCGCCCGATATGGTAACCGGCTGCTCGCAGACCGTGGCGGCAATGGCAGCGGACATAGCAATACGATGATCGTTGCAGCTGTCTACAATACCTCCCGTCAGGCCGGTGCCGTAAACGGTGAGGGCATCCTCTGCTTCCTCAGCCTTCCCGCCCAGAGCGGTGAGCATGGCAATCACAGATGCTACCCGGTCAGATTCTTTCAGCCGCAGCCGCCGAATGCCGGTAAACTTGGAACCCTTGTTACATGCGGCAACCACCGCCAGAATGGGAACCAAATCCGGGATATCCGATGCATCTATGACGGTGTTTTCCTTCAACGCCGGAAGAAGCTGCTGAACAGCCCGGTCACCTTGGGCAGAACCGGTATTCAAATTCTCTACGGCTACTTCATTCCCCAAAGCCCGAGCAGCTAAGAAGAATGCGGCATTGCTCCAGTCACCTTCCACCTGCACGCAGCCCGGAGAATGGAGGGAAGCTCCGCCTGTGATGCGATAATCCTGGCTGTCACAGCCGAACATTGCCATAGCTTCCTGCGTCATAGTGATATAAGGCTGGGATTCTACCTTTCCTGTCAGGTGCAGCTGGCTGACGCCGGACATCCGGGTCGCTGCCAGCAGAAGTCCCGTGATGAACTGACTGGAAACGCCGCCGTCGATCACGTAGTCACCGGCACGAAGCCTGCCCTGACAGCGGATGGTTTCGGGAGTAGGCCGGGACAACCGGCATCCCATCCGCTCCATTTCTTCCCAGAGAGGGGACAGCGGGCGCTGAGGAAGTCTGCCTTCCAGGAAAAAGGTGGTATCCACTCCCAGGGCACCGGCAACCGGCAGCAGAAACCGCAGGGTTGAGCCGCTGTCGTGACAGTGCAGCTGCGCCGTTTCGGGAACCTGCCCGAGGGGCGTAACCTGATACCCCCAATCGGTGCGGAGGATTTTCGCGCCCAGAGCATTCAGACAATCCGCAGTGGCTTCGATATCCCGGTTGGTCTGGGAGCAGAGAAGTTCCGTAGGGCCGTCGGCAAAGGCGGCACAGATCAGCAATCGATGGGCCTGGGATTTGGAAGCAATTGCCTTAACTGTTCCCGATAATCTGCTTGGTGTGATGGTGATATCCATATCAAAGACCTGCCTGTATCCAGGATTCCAGCTGCTGCACCGGGGTGGGAACAATGGCGCAGTCGCCGATAGAGCGGGGGAGAATCAGATTGACACTGCCGCCGGATCGCTTTTTGTCAGACAGAGCATACTGAAACAAGTCCGATGCGCTGTACTCGGTGGCAACAGGAAGGCCAAACTGCTGCAAAAGAGAAACAATTCTCTGGCAGTCTGCCTCCGGACACATTCCCATGGCAGCGGCGGCTCTGGTGACGATGGCAGTTCCCATAGCCACGGCTTTCCCGTGGGAGATGGAAAACTGGCTTTTTGCTTCGATTCCGTGTGCTACCGTGTGGCCCAAATTCAGCTTCATCCGGGCGCCGGTGTCAAACT
The DNA here is from genome assembly GCA_944387145.1 of uncultured Oscillospiraceae bacterium. Lineage (GTDB taxonomy): Bacteria > Bacillota > Clostridia > Oscillospirales > Oscillospiraceae > Faecousia. The sequence goes on from CALXDU010000003.1 coordinate 27,184, forward strand.
CGTCCACCATAACCACATCCCGCTTCAGCTGGACACAGCGGGTAATAATCTGCTCCCGGTCAAAGTCCAATCCGGTCTGTTCCAGGCTGGAAAACATGGCTGCATCGTAAAGAATGGCGTACTTAATGACCTCTGCACAGCCATCCCGGAACACATCTTCCGGCAGGGAGGATAGCACATCCGTATCGCACAGCACCAGACTGGGCTGGTAAAATGCCCCGGCCAGATTTTTTCCAGCGGGCAGGTCAATGGCGGTCTTTCCACCGACGGAGGAATCCACCGCTGCCAGCAGGGTGGTGGGAACCTGAACAAAGGGAATGCCCCGAAGGTAAGTGGCGGCGGCAAAACCTGCCAGATCTCCCACCACACCGCCGCCCAGTGCCACAATCCAGTCGGAACGGGTCAGTTGGTTCTGGGCCAGAAAGTTGAGAAGTTCCAGATAGGTTTCACCATTTTTTCTTTCTTCTCCGGCAGGAAACACAAAAGAAACCACGCCCAATCCGGCATTTTCCAGGCTGCTTATCGCTGCTGCTCCGTACAGGGGAAATACGGTGCTTTCACTGATCAGGCAGATGGTTTTGGGAGCGGCAAGGCTGCGGATGGACTGACCAAGGCCGGACAGCAGCCCGCTGCCAATGCGGATTTCGTATTGCTTTGAGGCACAAACTGTGACGGTATTCATCCGTCCACCTCCTCTTTTCGTTTCTTGCCTTCTTCCAGCAGGGATACCAAAGCGTCGGTGTTGCTGGTTGCGATGGCCTGCCGATACGCTTTCAGACTGTTGATATAACAGTCCAGTTCAAAGAGCACATTTTCCTGGTTCTCCAGAAACAGCTCTGCCCACATCTGAGGATTCAGCCAGGCAACTCTGGTCAAATCCTTGTAGCTTCCTGCGGAAAAGCCCTTGTGACTTTGGGCAGTGGGGGACTTGATAAAGGCGTTGCTCAGAATGTGGGGCATTTGGGAAGTAAAGGCAATCAGCTTGTCGTGTTCCTGGGCGGTGGTAACGGAGAAAGAACCAAACCGGCAGGGACGCAGCGCTTCCTTCACCCGATCCAACAGCTGGATATCGTCAAAGACAGGGGGAACCAGCACCATGGGGGCCCCGGCAAAGAGATTGGCCCGGCTGTACTTAAAGCCGGAGAACTGAGAACCGGCCATTGGGTGTCCGCCCACAAAGGTAAACCCAAACTGCTTTGCCAGGGGAAAACACCTTTGGCAAATTTCCTGCTTGATGCCGCAGCAGTCCAGAACCAAAGTGTCTTTGGAAATCAGAGGGGCATTTTCTTCCAGCCATGCGGCGCAGCCGCCGGGGTAGATCGCCAGCAAAATCAGGTTGCACTGGGAAACCGCAGCGTCCTCCAGCCGCCCATGAACGGCGCCGGCCAGCATGGCAAAGGAGAGCATACCCTCGTCTTTTTCTGCGGCATAGACGGTGTGCCCTTCCAGGGCATAGGCCCGGGCCAGGGAACCGCCGATCAAACCCAAACCCAGAATACCAACTGTCATACGATAGCCTCACGAATCTTAATTACCTTCCGGTTTAGCTCATCAAACTGCTGGGGTGTCAGAGACTGGGCACCGTCGCACAGGGCGCAGGAAGGATTGTTGTGTACTTCGATCATAATGGCGTCAGCGCCGCAGGCAGCCGCGGCGTAGGCCATGGGGGCGACCAGGTTGGCCTTGCCGGTGGCGTGGCTGGGGTCAACCACCACAGGCAGGTGAGTCAGATTGTGCAAAACGGTAACAGCGGACAGATCCAGAGTGTTCCGGGTGGCGGTTTCAAAGGTGCGGATACCCCGCTCACAGAGGATGACCTGCTCGTTTCCTTCACTCATAATGTATTCGGCGCTCATCAGCAGCTCCTGCAGCGTGTTGGCCAGTCCGCGTTTTAGGAGAATGGGCTTGCGGGTTTTGCCCAGCTCTTTCAGAAGATCAAAGTTCTGCATATTCCGGGCGCCAACCTGGATGATATCCACATCCGCAAACAAATCCAGAGAGGAGATGTTCATGATTTCTGTGACAATGGGAAGCCCGGTTGCTTCCTTGGCCTTCAGCAGCAGCTTGATACCTTCACCCTTCATGCCCTGGAAAGCGTAGGGAGAGGTACGGGGCTTGAAAGCGCCGCCCCGGAGGATATTGGCACCGGAAGCTTTGACCGCCTGGGCAACCTGAATGATCTGCTCCTCAGACTCCACAGAGCAGGGGCCGGCAATCATGGCAAAGTAGCCGCCGCCGATGCGTACCCCGCCGGCTTCTACGATGGTATCCTGGGGATGAAATTTCCGGTTTGCCTGTTTGAACGGCTCGGAAACCCGTTTGACAGTTTCCACCATGTCCAGACTTTTCAGCAGTTCCATGTCAACCCGGCTGGTATCGCCGATGAGACCTAGGACAGTTACCTCAGCACCCTGAGAAATATGGACATCCAGATTCATGTGTTTCAGCCAGTCCACCAGATGCTGTGTTTGTTCCGGGGTGGTACCGTGTTTCAGAATTGCGATCATAGAAACATCTCCTAAAAACAAGAATAACGCCGCACGGCAATTCGTGCGGCGTCTTAAAAAACGGTTTCAGCTTCTGAAAATCCATTGCAGCACAAATCGCTATTACTTTTTTGGGGTAAAAAAGTAATAGTAGCTAAAGAAAAACTGTGCAGCAGCGATGGTAGAAGTCATAAGGATGCTCTCCTTGTTCAGTAGCTGCGGACATTATACCACGGGCGGTGGAATAATGCAAGAGGAAATCACGAAACTGCAAGAATTTTTGAAAAGACAGAAAAAAGACCGGCTCACTCCCGAAAATCAGGAGAGAACCGATCAAATAGGAATTCCCAGCGTCCTTGCCAGGAACGGCTGTAGGAAAAACATCACGCCCAGGGTCAGAAAACAGACCAGAAAGACCTCTCGCAGGCTCCACTTTGGAGTGATACCGGGGAAGAGCCAGAATACAACCCGGGCGGCGCACCAGCCCAGTATGGTTCCAACGGTGTTCGTAATCAGGTCATTGACATCGGTGGCCCGGAAGGTAAAAATTTGCAGCAGTTCAATCAGCAGGGAAGCGCAGAAGCCGAACAGAACCGTCCAATGCAGTTTCCGGAACTTCTGGCAAAGGGTGGGAAGCAAAAAGCCCAACGGCAGAAAAAGCGCCACATTCAGCAGGCTGGTAGTAGCGTCCGAAAACATATAGGCAAACGGCATGAGGTTCAGATTCAAATCAAAACGGACATAGGTGACGTTGGGAAGCCCCACCACTGCGTCCACTGCTGCCAGGTAGACAGAAAACACGACACACTCTGCCGTCCGCCGTAAGCAGCACGCCTTCCGCCAATTCAGAGCCAAAAAAATGGGAAACAGAATCAGAGCGGCAACACCGGCTTCCAGGCACATGGAAGAAATTCTGTGCATTCCAGACCTCCGACCTCAGACTGCCGGCTTCGGCAGCAGCAGACCCACGACACTGCAGCAGGCATTCAGCGCAAACCGGGTATCGGTGTGGATGCTGGCTTCCAGCTTCTCATATTCCTTATGGAAGCTGTAAATTGCCTCCATCACGCTGCGGGCAACTCTGGGATTGACCTGAGGGTCGTCCTGCATGTACTGCAGGAAGTGCTCCTGAAGTTCCACTTCATAAACCCGATGATCCAGCAGATTGGTGGTAAAGGCATCATTATGGGCATAGGTAAATGCGTCGGTGACGTAATGAATCAGCTTGCCCAGGGTATAGTAGTCAAACAGGTTCAGAGAACGCTTGTTCTCCAGTCGGGTAGAGATACGGCGCATAAACCGACGGGCGTTGCGGTAATTGTGACCGCGGAGCCACTGGAAATGCAAAGATCCCTTCAAATATGTAATCGGGTTACGGTCCGGTTCCACACAGCCTACCAGAAAGGCTTTCACACAACGTTTCGGTGCGTCCTGCATATAACGCTCCGTCAGATACTGCCCCAGGCAGAGGTGGCTTTTTCCACGCATGAGGGTGCCCCTTTCACACAGATTTGAGCCAATTATAGCACATCGTTTCCAAAAATGTGTGAACAACACAATAAATCGGAGATACAAATAACTTTGGCTTATATTGCTACGATGTTTTTGTAAAAAATAACGAAGAAGCCTGGAAATGGAGTGATCCTGATTTGGAAAAAGCTACTGAGATACCGTAAAGAGGGAATAAAAATAGTTCTTTTCCGCCATCAGCTGGTCAAATGTACCGGATTCCACGATTCTACCGCTTTTCAGCGCCAGAATGCAGTCGTAGCGTTTCAGCAGTGCGGCATCCAGATTGTGGGTCACAACGATGCGTGTCATGCAGTCCAAATTCAGAATGGAAGTGGCAACCTGATATGCGGTGGCGGCATCCAATGCGGCGGTGGCTTCATCCACCAGCAGAACATGGGATTTTTTCAGCAAACTTCTGGCAATGGAAATGCGCTGTTTTTCTCCGCCGGACAGGCCGCTGCCGTTTTCTCCGCACAGATAATCTTCCCCACGCTCCGAAATCAGCTTCGACAGACCGGACAGGGCGATGGCACGATTCACTTCTTCTTCCGCAAACCCATGGAACATGGTGATGTTGTCCCGGATGGAGGCGTTGAATACAAACACATTTTGCTGAATCATGGAAATCCCATCGTAGAGGGAATCGCTGCTGATTGTCCGGATTTCCTGGCCGCCGTAACAGATTTCACCGGAGTAATTCTCGTGACTTCCCATCATCAGATTCAGCAGCGTGGATTTCCCACAGCCGGAGGCACCCACGATTGCGTAGCTTTTTCCAGCTTCAAACGTTACGCTGATTTGATGCAGAATATCATTTCCGGCCTCGTAGCCAAAGGAAACGTTTTTGAATTGTATATCTGCATCCTGTTGATTGGTTAGATGTACGCCGGCTTCCCGGACATTGTCCACCAGGGCACCGGCAAGCTTGTCAATCAAAGCAACCGCCGCTTTCCGCTGGGCAAGCTGTTCCGGCAGTTCCTGAATGGGATAAATAATGTTGCCTGTCAGATCCAGAAACGCAATCAATATACCCGGTGTGATTTGAAAACCGTATTGCAAAAGAATACCTCCCGCCAGGAAGGTTCCCAGCTGGGCAACCACGCCTGCAACGCCTGCCATCGTGTTGACAACGGTAGCCCATTTGCGCTTGTCGCACTTTGCCTGTTCCGCTGCGGCATTGTTTTTGGCGAACAGGGCCGCAATGGCCTTTTCTGCTTTGAAGCTTTTCATCACGGAAAATCCGGTGAGACTGTCTTTCAGCGTGGATATCAGAACACCGTTCCGGTCCGAAGCCCTGCGCTCTGCCTGGGCAATGCGATTTCCGGCGATTAAGGATGCGCCGATGGGCAGCAGGAAAAAGGCACAGGAGATTCCCGTCATAACCGGGCTGTACACCAGCATCATAATCAGTGCGCCCACGGCTACGATACAGTTGTGGAGAATGTCAAACTGGGCTTCCAAGTAACTTTTCTCAATCACCGCCACATCATTGGAAAAGGCGGACAGGTACTGGGAGGTATCTTCCTTGCAGAACGCCGCAATGCTCTTTTGGGTCAGCTTTTGAAAGGCGTAGTCTTTGTACTGGCGCATGGCCTTTTCCAGGAATCGGGGCTTGGAAAGGTAGGTCATCCCCTTGCCCACCAGAATAAGACCCACGACGCCTAGCAGCATCAGTCCCAAGGTGGGCAGCCCCAGAGAGCCGGGAACGCCGGAAATGGCGTCGATCATCTGCTGCAGCAGCCAGGAAATGACCAGATTTACCCCGGCAATCAGCAAAGCCGACAGCACCGCCAGAAAGAAGGAAAACCGGTTCTGATGAAAAAATTGGAAAATCAATGCTTTTCGTTCACGCTTCATTCTGGATTGCCCTCCATAACTCGGTAAGTTCTTTGCTGTCCACATCCAACAGCACTTTCTCAATTCCGTCCATGGCTGTTTGTCCCAGGTTATCTACTGCGGAAGCCACAGTATCATCGGGAACAAATCGCAGACTGGTGATATCATAGATGGGTGCACAGTCGAAGCGCTGGGCGATGGCTTTGGCCTGCCGTAAGTACGTTTTAGCGCAGTCTGGTTCCTTCTGTTCCAGGGACACAGAAGCCCGGAGCGCCCAAAGCGTAGCTTCCGTCTTGTCCATATAGCACACGGTTCCCGGCTTTTTCAGTCCTGGATAGAAGGAAAGCGCCCAATCCAGCAATGCAGCGGCGCTTTCGTAGTCTCCGGTTTTGTAGTAAACATTGAGATACCCTGAGACGATCCGCATATGGGAAGCGTACAAATCGATCAAAGCACGGGACAGGTAGGGAAAAGCTCCTTCCGGGTCACTGCAAGAGATGGCCAGCGTCAGACCAATCTCGTCGTCATTCAGCCGGCAAGGGTTGTGGGTTTTCAGGATCTGAAGACCTTTCTCATAGTCGCCCAGAGAGATATGGATATTCGCAATTTCTTTCCATAGGGAAATTTCGCTGATTTTTGGGTCTGTATTTTGCTCAATTAAGTGACAGGCGTGGCTGAAAAGAGAAAGCGCCCGCTTCAAATAGGCTTCCTGCTGCTGACAAATACCCCGAACATAGTAGTTATCGGCGCTGTAGTAGACAATTTCAAAGCAATTTGGATAACGCTGCAGTGCCTTTTCTGCATCCGACAGCGCATCCTGGGATTCTCTGTCATGCACATACTGTTTAAGACGCTCCACAATGGCATCTTTCCGGTTGTTTCGCAGGGTATACCCAATCAGCACATCTGTGGACACATCGAATAAGTCTGCCATGTCGGTGATGAGAGACAGCTCCGGTGTAGCCGCACCCCGCTCCCATTTGGACACCGCAGCAAAGCTGACTCCCAATGCATCCGCCAACTGCTGCTGGGTCATGTGATTGGCTTTTCGCAGTTTGCAGATATTTTCTGAAAGTGCGTGATTCATATTGTCTCCTCCCTTTGCACATCCACATTCTATCACGCCATTGTAGGAAAAGACAGACACAAATTGTCCAATTTGTTGAATTATAATTGAACCAATAGTTTAGAAGACTTTTGATAAGGGGAAAGAAATATCATGCAATGCCGCAGCTTTTTATAATCAATTTGTTCCCATTATTCTGTAAAATAATAGGAAGTCTGCCATTTTTATAGGATGTTAAAATGCGTTGCTTGCGGCAACGGGCGCTTTGGTCTACAATAGCGGTGAAATCGAAAAAGGAGGAGAACCCCAATGCTTAGTGAAAATATAAAAGCCATCAGAAAATCCAAGGGACTTTCCCAACAGGAGCTTGCCGTCCAGCTGAATGTTGTGCGGCAGACAGTTTCCAAATGGGAGCAAGGACTGTCTGTCCCTGATTCGGACATGCTGCTCTCCATATCGGAAGTACTGGAAACACCCGTAAGTACCTTGCTTGGAGAAACTGTCACCCAGCCGCAAGCGGATGACCTAAAGGCGATTTGCGCAAAGCTGGAGGTGATCAACTTGCAGCTGGCACAAAGGAAAACCGCAAAAAGGAACATGATTCGTTGGCTGCTTCTTGCATTGTGTGCTGTCATCACAGTAATTTTTGTAGTCTTACTTCAATTAGGAAGTCCCTATATGGAATGGGATTATGGAGATCCGGAAACTGCCGTTCTTGGCGTTGCGTTTCATGCATTGGAGTGGCTGTTTGTCAGAGCAGCACCGATTGTCCTCATCGGTGCTATCATTGGTATTTTCCTGACACGGAAGAAAGAATAAAACCATTCATATTTGATTCAGAAAAAAAGCCGCTGCAACGCAGCGGCTTTTTGTATGTTCAAATTATTCCCACTCAATGGTTCCGATGGGCTTGGGAGTCAGATCCATCAGAACACGGTTAATGCCTTCTACCTCGTGGGTAATCCGGTGGGTGATGTGGTGCAGCAGGGGGTAGGGGATTTCCTCAATGGTGGCGGTCATGGCATCAGTGGTGTTGACGGCACGGATGATGGCGGGCCAGCCTTCGTAACGCTTGCCGTCCTTCACACCAACGCTCTTCATATCGGGCACAGCGATGAAGTACTGCCAGACCTTGCCAGCCAGACCGTTCTTGTCAAACTCTTCCCGCAGGATGGCATCAGCTTCCCGCAGGGCTTCCAGACGATCCCGGGTAATGGCACCCAGGCAGCGTACACCCAGACCGGGGCCGGGGAAGGGCTGACGGTAAACCATACCATGAGGCAGACCCAGAGCTTCGCCAACCACACGGACTTCGTCCTTGAACAGCAGCTTCACAGGCTCTACCAGTTCGAACTTCATGCCCTCGGGCAGACCACCCACGTTGTGATGGGCCTTAACACCGTCGGATTCCAGAATGTCGGGATAAATGGTACCCTGAGCCAGGAAGTCAATGCCTTCCAGCTTCCGGGCCTCGTCGTTAAATACTTCAATGAACTCAGCGCCGATAATCTTACGCTTGGTTTCGGGATCGGAAACACCGGCCAGCTTGTCCAGGAAACGGTCAACAGCATCCACATAAATCAGGTTGGCATCCATCTCGTCACGGAAAACCTTCACCACCTGCTCAGGCTCACCCTTGCGCAGCAGACCATGGTTGACATGAACACAGACCAGCTGCTTGCCAATGGCCTTGATCAGCAGGGCAGCGACAACGCTGGAGTCAACACCGCCGGACAGTGCCAGCAGCACTTTCTTGTCGCCAACCTGTGCACGAATCTGGGCAATCTGTTCGTCAATGAACTTCTGTGCCAGCGCGGCATTGGTGATACGCTCCATGGACTCGGGACGTACATTTGTAGACATATTTCAGTACCCTCCAATTTAATATGAAATCGGCTTCAGGATTTATGAAGATATTATAATCTGTTTTTGTCTATATTGCAAGAATTCCTTTTCCCTTTTCGACAATATTTTCAGGATATAGCAATTCATTCTTTATGAGGGATAAGGGTTTCTTGCAAATTGGTGGATATATGCTATAATGTAGCCATGATTCGGAAAAGGAGAGAAACTGCGGTATTTGCAAAGTGATAATGTAGGCCGTGTCTGTTAGGGAAATGAAGTATAAGCGAATTTTGACTATCCAGGATATTTCCTGTGTCGGGCAGTGCTCCATAACGGTTGCGCTTCCGATTTTGTCCGCCTGTGGGCTGGAAACCTGTATTCTGCCTACGGCGCTGCTGTCTACCCATACCGGAGGGTTCGGAAAGCCGGCAGTTGTCCATTTTGATGCATCCTTGGAAGAAATCCGGCGTCATTGGCAGCAGTGCGGCATTGCCTTTGACGGAATTCTGGTGGGGTATCTGGGCAGTGTTGGCGCTGTGGAAACAGCGGGTGAAATTTTGAATACCATGCTGGCGCCGGGAGGCATTGCAGTGGTGGACCCGGCGATGGCAGATCACGGGAAGCTGTACGCCGGATTTGATGAAGCCTATGTCCATGCCATGAAGAAACTGTGCAATCAGGCTCAGGTGATTTTGCCCAACATAACGGAAGCGGCTTTGCTTTCCGGTGCAGCGTATCAGGAGCACTGGTCGGAAGCGGAGCAGGAGCAGCTTCTTTCCGGATTCCTGCAGGAGTGTGTGGTACTGACAGGAGCAACATCCGGGGAAGAGGAAACCGGTGTGCTGCTGCGGCAGGGCGGGAAGTTTCTGCGTTACAGCCACCGTAGAATCTCTCAGAATTTCCACGGTACGGGAGACATTTTTGCGGCCTGCTTTACCGGCGCGCGGATGCAGGGGAAGGATGCCTTTGCTGCTGCCAAGCTGGCTGCGGACTTTACCTGTCGGTGCATTGAAGACACGGTGCAAAGTCCTGCCCATTGGTACGGGGTAAAATTTGAGCCTAATCTGCCCATGCTGATGAAACTGCTGGAGGAAGAATCGGACGGAAACATTTGACCTGGGGATATTTTCCGTAAGTTATTGACAAATTCTATATTTGTGGTAAAATGCAGAAGATATGCAAAAACATTGGGGAAACCAAGCAAGGGTGAAGTCTTTAGCGAGAGGGGATCTGGTGTAAGCCCTCGGCCTGACCTTGCAAGCCACTTCCTGCGTTGCCCGGGATGACCGGGACGGGTGCTCCCGTTATCGAGCGGCTAAGATGTCTGATTTTTTTCAGACGAATTAGGGTGGTACCGCGACTTTCCGTCGCCCCTATTGCTGGGGGCGGCGTTTTTTGCGGCCATCAAAGCGTTTAACAGTAAATTTTTTGTGTGATACACATCAAAACGGAGGTAAATAACCCATGAATCCCAAACCCTACGGCGTAAATGAACTGCGCGAGATGTTCCTGTCCTTCTTTGAAAGCAAGAATCACCTGCGCCTGCCCAGCTTTTCTCTGATTCCCCAGAACGATGCGTCCTTGCTTCTGATCAACTCTGGCATGGCCCCTATGAAGCCCTACTTCACCGGTGAGGTGGAGCCGCCCCGTCATCGGGTCTGCACCTGCCAGAAGTGCATCCGTACCGGCGACATCGAAAACATCGGTAAGACTGCCCGTCACGGCACGTATTTCGAAATGCTGGGTAACTTCTCCTTCGGTGACTACTTCAAGCGGGAAGCCATCACCTGGAGCTGGGAGTTTTTGACCAAGGTGGTTGGCCTGGACGAAAACCGCCTGTATCCTTCCATCTACGAAAATGACGACGAAGCCTTCGAGATCTGGAACAAAGAAGTGGGCGTGCCTGCGGAAAAGATTTTCCGCTTCGGCAAGTCCGACAACTTCTGGGAACACGGCTCCGGCCCCTGCGGTCCTTGCTCCGAAATCTACTATGACCGGGGTGAAAAGTACGGCTGCGGCAAGGAAGGCTGCACCGTTGGCTGCGACTGCGACCGGTACATGGAGGTGTGGAACAACGTGTTCTCCCAGTTCAACAACGACGGCAACGGCAACTACACCGAACTGGCTCAGAAGAACATCGACACCGGCATGGGCCTGGAACGTCTGGCAGTTGTCTGCCAGGATGTAAACTCCCTGTTCGATGTGGACACCGTCATGAACATCACCAATAAGGTGACGGAGCTGACCGGCGCTTCCTACGGCCAGAGTGTGAAGATGGACGTGTCCCTCCGGGTTATTACCGACCACATCCGGGCATCCACCTTTATGATTGCCGACGGCGTACTGCCCAGCAATGAAGGCAGAGGCTACGTCCTGCGCCGCCTGCTGCGTCGGGCTGCCCGTCATGGCAAGCTCCTGGGTGTCAATCATCCCTTCCTGTACCAGGTGGTGGAGACGGTAATCCGGGAGAATGAGGACCACTACACCTACCTGCGGGAGCGGGCAGACTACATCACCAAGGTTGTCAAGGTGGAAGAAGAAAACTTCGCCCGCACCATTGACGGCGGCATGGCCATTTTCTCCACCATGCTGGCTGAGCATAAGGCCAAGGGAGAAACCGAGTTCTCCGGCGCCGACGCTTTCAAACTGTACGATACCTACGGTTTCCCCATTGACCTGACCCTGGAGATGGTGGCCGACGAGGATATGACCCTGAATCAGCAGGAGTTTGCTCAGCTGATGCAGGAGCAGAAGGTTCGTGCCCGGGAAGCCCGGAAGGCTCTGGGCGATTTGGCCTGGGCCGGCATTGACCTGGGCCTGGATAATACCCCCACTACTTTTGTGGGCTACACCCAGAACAACTGCGACGCCAAGGTCCTGGCTGTCTGCGTAGGTGAGGAAGTGTCCGGCACCATCGCCGGCGGCGAAAGCGGCATCATTGTCCTGGACAAGACTCCTTTCTATGCAGAAATGGGCGGTCAGGTTGCAGACCAGGGCGTGATTCTGGTGGGCAACAGCCGCTTCCATGTCACCAATGTTCAGAAGGACAAGGGCGGCAAGTACCTGCACTACGGCAAGATGGCCAGCGGCTCCATCAAGGTAGACGACATGGTCTGCGCATCCATCGACGTTGAGCGCCGCAAGGCCATTATGCGTGCCCACTCTGCCACCCACCTGCTGCAGAAGGCCCTGCAGAGTGTGCTGGGTGACCATGTGCACCAGGCCGGTTCTTTCGTGGAGCCGGATCACCTGCGCTTTGACTTTACCCACTATTCCGCATTGACCCCGGAGGAACTGTCCAAGGTCAATGCCATTGTCCAGAACGCCATTCTGGAGGGCTATCCTGTTGATATCAAGGAAATGCCCATTGAAGATGCCAAGGCCATGGGCGCAACGGCACTGTTCAGCGAGAAGTACGGCGATACCGTTCGGGTTGTCAATATGGGCAACTATTCCATCGAACTGTGCGGCGGTACCCATCTGGACAACACCGCCAAGGTTGGCCCCTTCAAGCTGCTGAGCGAAGGCTCCGTTGCTTCCGGTGTCCGTCGAATTGAAGCCATCACCGGTAAGGCCTGCCTGGATCGGATGGAGAAGAACCAGCAGATGCTGTTTGAGGCAGCGGCCAAGCTGAAGACCAAGCCCGACGAACTGATGTCACGGATTCAGTCCTACCTGGAAGAAGTGAAGGAACTGAAGAAGACCATCGAGCATTATAAGTCCAAGGAAGCCTCCGGTGAAGTGGAGCGGTTCCTGTTTGGCTCTCACAACGTGGGCGGCTTCAAGGTGCTGACCGTTACCGTACCCGATGCAGACGCTGCCAAGCTGCGTCAGATGGGCGACATGCTCCGGGAGAAAGACCCGAAGGTTGTGGCAGTTCTGGCCACGATTCACGATGACAAGCCCACCTTCCTGGCGGTTTGCGGCAAGGATGCGGTGGCTGGCGGCATCAAGGCCGGCGAACTGGTGAAGCTGGTCTGCACCACCTGCGACGGCTGCGGCGGCGGCAAGCCGGACTGCGCCATGGGCGGCGGCAAGAGCGTGACCAAGGTGGATAACGCTTTGGCCATGGTTGACGACTACGTGGTATCCAAGATTCAGTAAGTTCGGAAAGGGCACTGCCAAACGGCGGTGCCCTTTTGACCTGTTATAAACTGGAAAGGAGGCGCAGGCAATGCGCAAATTGATGTGGCTGACCCTGGGATTTGGACTTGCCTGCGCCCTGTGCGCCTACTGGCTTGGAAACGGCAGTGTACTTGCGTTGGCAGCCTTTGCCTGGGCTGCCTTTCTCGGCATCCGGCAGAGACGGCTTTCCCGGCTGGGGCTGCTGGCTTGGGGATTGGCAGTCGGATGCAGCTGGTTTTCCGTGTTTCACATGTGGTTCCTGAATCCGGTGATTTCCCTGGATGGCAATCAGAAACCTGCTGTGATCTGCGCACAGGACTACAGTACCCCGACAAAGTATGGCAGCAGTGTGTCGGGCAGAATGGAGTATGAAGGAAAATCCTATGCGGTATATGCCTATCTGGACGGTGACCAGCAAATTTGCCCGGGAGATACCCTGAGCGGAATCTTTCGTTTTCGGGTAACGGTACCGGGAGGCGAGGAGGAAGCGACCTATCATCGGGGCGAGGGCGTGTTCTTGCTGGCATATCAGGAAGATGAAATTGCCCTTACCCGCTGCCGGAACCTTTCCTGGCGGGAGTATCCGGCGGTATTGCGAAAAGAAGCAGGGAACCTCCTGGAGGAAACCTTCCCGGAGGATACATCCCCCTTTGCCAAAGCCCTGCTTCTGGGAGACACGGAAGATTTGGATTATGAAACGGATACCAATTTGAAAATCAGCGGTATCCGGCATGTGGCAGCGGTTTCCGGACTGCATGTATCGATTTTGTTTGCCTTGCTCAGCTTCGCCACATTCCGCAAACCGTTTCTCACGGCGTTGGTGGGATTTCCGCTGCTGTTGCTGTTTGCCGCTACAGCGGGGTTTACACCCTCTGTCAACCGGGCATGTATCATGTCGGGCCTGATGCTTTTGGCCCGGTTTACGCGCCGGGAGTATGACGGCCCAACGGCATTGTCCTTTGCGGCGCTTTGCATGCTGATTGTCAATCCGCTGGTGATTACCTCCGTCGGGTTTCAGCTGTCCGCCGGCAGCGTTGCCGGAATTTTCTGTTTCAGTCCTGCTATCCGGAAATGGCTGTATGGCCTGCTTCCCAAGGCAAAGGGCTGGCGGGGGAAATTGGTTCGCTGGTTTGTGGCCTGCGTATCCATTTCCCTGGGTGCACTGGTGTTCACCACGCCGCTGTGCGCCATGTATTTTGGGACAGTCAGTCTGATCGGCGTTGTGACCAATCTGCTGACGCTGTGGATGATTGGCGGCATCTTTTATGGAATTCTGGCTGTTTGCTTGCTGGGGCAGATTTTTCTGCCGGGGGCCAGCGCCCTGGCGAAGATTTTGGCGCTGTCCATCCGGCTGGTGCTGTTTCTTGCGGATATCCTGGCAGATGCTCCGCTTTCTGCGGTGTATACCCGCAGCTGTTATATTACCGCCTGGCTGGTGTTTGTTTATGTTCTGCTGATCTTGTTCCTTTTGGGAAAGAACAGAAAACCGGCACTGCTGGCAGGATGCGCCTGCCTGGGACTGTGCATCGCACTGCTGGCATCCTGGGCAGAGCCGCTGCTGTATTCTACTGGCATCACCGTGCTGGATGTAGGGCAGGGGCAGTGTATTGTGCTGCAATGTAGAGGAAAAACCTTCCTGGTGGACTGCGGCGGAGACAGCGATACCTGGACGGCAGACATTGCTGCCCAAACCCTGCTCAGTCAAGGCATTTCCCGGCTGGACGGCTTGATTCTGACCCATACGGATGCAGACCATGCTGGAGCTGTGGAGAATCTCCTGAGCCGGATACCTGCGGATGTGCTGATTCTGCCGCCGGTTTCTATGGAAGCAGCAGTTTCGGCGGACGCAGAACTTCTCTTTGCTTCTGAAAATCTGGAATTGTCCTTTGAAGGCGGGAAGATTACCGTCTATCGCGGCATTACCAAGGAGAAAAGCAACGAAAACAGCTTGTGCGTCTTGTTTGAAACGGAGAATTGTGCTATACTCATTACCGGAGACCGGGGAAGCTTTGGCGAACAGATGCTGCTGCGCAATGCGGAATTGCCGGATGTGGATATCCTCATCGCAGGGCACCACGGCTCAAAAAATTCCACCGGCGAAGCGCTTCTGCAAACCGTCAGACCGGAGATCGTCTGCATCAGTGCCGGACGGGACAACCCCTACGGGCATCCGGCGCCGGAGCTGCTGAACCGGCTGGAAGACTTCGGCTGTCAGATCTACCGTACGGATCTGCAAGGGGATATTGTAATCAGGAGGTGAAATCCCATGGCAAAGAAAAGCGACACTGGCGGCGGTCTGCAGGAACTGAAGCAGGCGCTGAAGAATAAGAATTTAGGAAGGCTCTATTTTTTCCATGGTGAGGAAACCTTCCTGCTTCATCATTACCTGGGCCAGATGAAAAAGCAGCTTTTGGACCCGCTGACGGAGTCGTTTAATTTCCACCGCCTGGACAATGAAACCTTTGACATCCGCTCCTTTGCCGACGCGGTGGAAAACCTTCCCATGATGGCGGAGCACACCCTGGTTCAGGTGGATGACATTGACCTGTTTAAGATGACAGAGGCAGACCGTACCAAAATGACGGAAATCCTCAGCGATATTCCCGACTACTGCACCGTGATTTTTACCTACCTGACTGTATCCTGGAAACCGGATAAGCGACTGAAAAAGCTCTGGGAAGCGGTGGACAAAAACGCAGATGTGGTGGAATTTGCCAAACAGGACCAGCGGGACTTGGTGGCCTGGATTACCCGGCACTTTGCTGCCCGGAGCAAGCGAATTTCCAACGACCTGTGCGTCTACCTGATCGATATTACCGGCGGTACCATGACGGCCCTGGCCGGAGAAATTGACAAAATCTGCGCCTATTCCGGTGCGGATGAGATTCGAAAAAGTGACATTGACGCAGTCACCGAGCCGGTGCTGGATGCAGTGGTGTTCCAGATGACGGACCTACTCAGTGCAGGCCGTTATGACCAGGCGCTGAACAAACTGCAGCAGCTGCTGAAAATGCAGCAGGAGCCTCTGGCGATTCTGGGAGCGGTAGGCGGCCACTTCCGCCGCTTGGGGGCGGCCCGTACCCTGCTGGACCGGGGGAAAAGTGCCTACGACCTGCAAAAGCTCTATGGCATTCCGGACTATCCCGCCCGGAAAACCATGGAAGCGGCACGTCGTTTTTCGGCGGATTTCTGCCGCAAATCGGCCCAGCTGGTGCTGGAAACCGACTACCGGATGAAAACATCCTTTGACGACAGCCAGCGGCTGCTGGAACTGCTGATTTTGCAGCTGGCACAGGAGGCTCGTCATGGTTAAAATTCGGGAAGCCATCTTGGTAGAGGGTCGTTATGACAAAAATACCCTGTCCCAGATTGTGGACGCACCCATTCTGGAAAGTTCGGGGTTCGGAATTTTCAAGGATAAGCAGCAGCTTTTGCTGCTGCGCCGGGTGGCCCAGGAACGGGGACTGATTGTGTTTACCGATTCCGACGGCGCCGGCTTTGTGATTCGCAATCACATCAAAAGCGCTATCCCCGGCAAATTTTTAAAGCACGCCTATATCCCGGATATCCCCGGCAAGGAAAAGCGAAAATCCGCTCCCGGCAAAGAAGGAAAGCTGGGAGTGGAGGGAATGTCCCGGGAAATCATCCTGGAGGCCCTGCGCCGGGCGGGGGCTACCATAGAGGAGGAAACCTCTGAGCCCAAGGCAGAAATCACCAAGCAGGATTTGATGGAACTGGGCCTGTCCGGCGGTGCCAACGCCCAGGAGAAACGAAAGCAATTACTGAAAGCCTGCAATTTTCCGGAGCATATGAGCGCCAACGCCATGCTCCAGGCGCTGAATCTGCTGTATTCCCTGGAAGAACTGAAGCAGATTCTGCAATCGTTGTAGTGCTTTGTCCCCAGTATCAATATTGGAGAGAGACCATGGTAGATATTCAAGTCAAAAATCTGACAAAATTTTTTGTCATCGGAGAGAACCTTCTGGATGGCCTGAGTTTTGAGATTCAGGAAGGGGAGTGCGTGGCAATTCTGGGCCGCAACGGCTGCGGAAAAACCACCCTGTTCAACATCCTCACAGGCCAGATGGATTACGATGACGGCGAAGTATACGTCAACCCCAACAAACGTCTGGGACTGATTTCCCAGATTCCCAACTTCCCGGACGGGTACACCGTAGAGGATGTGCTCCGCTCCGCCTATGCTCAGCTGATGGCCTGCAAGCGCAAGATGGAGCGTCTGGAGCGGGAAATGGCCAACGGTGCCACCCAGGAACAGCTGCGGGAGTACGATACCCTGACCAACCGCTTCCAATCCGGCGGCGGTTATGAAATGGACGTTGAGGTGGACAAAATCTGCAACGGCCTGGGAATCCCCCAGACCCAGCGGGTGCAGGAATTTGCCAGCCTGTCCGGCGGAGAAAAGACCCGTGTCAACCTGGCAAGATTGCTGCTGGAAAAAACGGACATCCTATTGCTGGACGAGCCTACCAACCACCTGGACTTAAACAGTGTGGAATGGCTGGAACAATATATCAACGCCTTCAAAGGTACGGTGCTGGCCATTTCCCATGACCGGTATTTCATCGACCAGGTGGCGGACCGGGTAATTGAGATTACCGAAGGCCACGCTGAGTTCTATTCCGGCAACTACTCGTTCTACATGGACGAAAAGCAAGCCCGCTTTGACTTGCAGCTGAAGCAGTACGAGCAGGAGCAGGCCAAGCTCAAGCAGCTGGGCTATACCGTGGAGCGGATGAAGGGCTGGGGCATCAATAACCGAACCCTGTATCGCCGGGCCATGTCCATTCAGCACCGGATGGAGCGGATCAAGAAAACGGAAAAACCCAAAAAAGAGCGCACCATGAAGGCGACCTTTGGAGAAAAGGACTTTTCCGGCGATGTGGTATTCAAGATGAAGAACGTCAGCAAGTCCTTCGGCGACCGGCTGCTGTTTTCCGATGTGAACCTGAACGTGGAGGCCGGAGAGCGGATTGCCCTGATGGGTGACAACGGCACTGGAAAATCCACCTTCATCAAGTGCCTGCTGGGGGAAGAGGATTGCCAGGGAAAGATTCAGTTTGGCCCCACGGTAAAATGGGGGTATCTGCCCCAGATCATCCAATTCCGCAACCCGGAGCGGAGTCTGTACGACACCATGCTCTATGAAAAGAACTGCACCCCCCAGATGGCCCGGGATCGGCTGGGTGCCTTCATGTTCCAGGGGGAGGACGTATTCAAACAGGTGAAAAACCTCTCCGGCGGCGAGCAGTCCCGGCTGCGGCTGTGCATGCTGATGGATGAAAAGATCAATCTGCTGATTCTGGACGAGCCTACCAACCACCTGGATATCGCATCCCGGGAGTGGGTGGAAGCTGCCATTGAAGAATTTGAAGGCGTGCTGCTGTTCGTTTCCCACGACCGGTATTTTATCGAAAAGTTTGCCGAACGGATCTGGCTGCTGGAAGACGGACAGATTCGGGATTTCCCCTGCGGCTACCAAAAATACCGCTCCATTTTGGAGCATGAAGCCGCCGCAAAGCCTGTGGCTGTTGCCGCACCAAAGCCTAAAAAAGAGCGCCCCAAAGGCGGAACCAAAGACGTGGACAAGCTGATCCGCAAACTGGAACGGGAAATTGAAAAGCAGGAAGCGGTCATTGCTGATTATGACAGCAAAATTGAAGCCGCCGCTGCCGACTATCAGGAACTGACCCGACTTCTGTCTGAAAAGGAAGAAGCGGAAGGGGTTTTGATGGAGCTGATGGAGCAGTGGGAAGCTGCCCAGGAGTAAACTGGATTTTCTATTTTCCTGGGGAAGGTTGACAGTTCCTCACCTAAGACCTATAATACAGAAAGAAAAAATCAAAGGAGCGAGATAACAATGAGTTCTTGCAATGGAAACTGCTCCAGCTGCAGCAGCTCTTCCTGCGGTGACCGCAAGGCGGAGAGTCTGCTGGAAACGCTGAATCCCAAATCTAAGGTAAAAAAGGTAATCGCTGTCGTGTCCGGTAAGGGCGGTGTTGGTAAGTCCACGGTGACTTCCATGCTGGCTGTGGCTATGGCTCGCCAGGGCAAGCGTGTGGCTGTGCTGGATGCGGATATTACCGGCCCTTCTGCACCTACTGCTTTCGGTGTTACCGAGTGCCAGGGTGCCAACGAAGATGGCCTCTATCCTGCCCTGACCCATGGCGGCATCCAGGTAATGTCTATCAATCTGCTGCTGGACAACCCCGCTGACCCGGTAGTCTGGCGCGGCCCCGTCATTGCCGGCGCCGTCAAGCAGTTCTGGACGGATGTCATCTGGGAAGATGTGGATTATATGTTTGTGGATATGCCTCCTGGAACCGGCGATGTACCTCTGACCGTGTTCCAGAGCCTGCCTATTGACGGCGTGGTGATTATCACCAGCCCCCAGGATCTGGTTTCCATGATCGTTGCCAAGGCTGTGAAGATGGCAAACATGATGCACATCCCGGTGCTGGGCTTTGTGGAGAATTATTCCTACCTACGCTGCCCGGACTGCGGCAAGGAAATCAGCGTATTCGGCAAGTCCCACCTGGACCAGGTTGCCCAGGAATTCCAGCTGCCTGTGCTGGCCAGATTGCCTATTGATCCTGCCGTGGCAGAAGCCTATGATAACGGCCTGATGGAAACGGTGAACACCGACGCAGTTGCGCCCGTGATTGCCGCCATTGAAAATGCCTGATTTATGCAGAAAGCCTGCACCGAAGTTTCGGTGCAGGCTGCTTTTTTATAGACCTTGAAGCCAAGCTTCCGGATCAAGTAACCCAATATCAATTTTCCATTGCAGAACATGCCGAACAGCCTGGTTCAGCACATCAATGTCAATTCTTCCTTCCAGTACAGCATCCAATACCGCCTGATACTGGACGGCATACTCTGTAGAGCATAAAAGATCGTTTCCTGCCAGAACCGCCATTACAGCGGCTTCTCCGGCACCGTAGGTGTCCGTGATGGCCTGCATCACCAAATCGTCGGTCACAATCACCCCGGAAAAACCCATGTCCTCCCGAAGATACTGATGGACCGCAGGGGACAAGGAAGCGGGCAGGGAAGGGTCAAAGGCTTCCACAATGGTGTGGCTGACCAAAATGGCATCACATCCGGCTTGGATGCCAGCGGCAAAGGGAAGCAGATCTCGTTGGAGCAGTTCATCCAGAGAGCGGCTGTCCACCGCCATACCGGTATGGGTGTCCGTGTTGCTGCCATAACCAGGAAAGTGCTTCAGTGCGCTGCCGATGTTGTTTTGGCCCATGATCTGCACTGTGCCAGTGACAAAATCCGAAACGGTTTGAATGTCGGAACCCATAGAGCGCTGGTACATAAAGGCCTGGGGATCATCTGCCAGATCGCACACCGGCGCTAAGTTGACGGAAATTCCCAAATTGTGCAGAAGCTGACACTTTTCTTCCTCAGCCTGCAGAACCAGTTCCATACCGCCCTGTGCGTAATACTCCCGGGGGGATAAAAAGGGAGAAGAACGGAATGCGATATACCGGCTGACCCGGGTGACCGTACCGCCTTCTTCATCCACCGCAATCAGCATGGGGATTTTGGCGGCGGACTGGTAGGATGTGAGTTTTTCTCGGAGAGAATCCGAAGTTTGTCCTTCAAAATCCTGCGAAAACAGAACAAAACCGCCTAAATGATACGTCTGTAAATCCGTAACTGCGGTGTTTGCATCGCATCTTGCCAGAAACAGCTGACCCACCCGTTCTTCCAGGGACATCTGATTGAGCATCAAACGGATGGGATCTTCCGGCTGCGTAGGAGCTGGCTGGGTAGGCGCTGTGGTGGGTGTCGTAGTTGGAGCAGCAGTGGGAGCCACGGTAGATACAGTGGTCGGAGCTGCTTCCGGGAAAGCACAGCCGCAAAGCAGCAGCAAAGAAAGAAGAAAAGCAAATCGTTTCATAAAGTCACCTCTGGGATATTTTACCACGCCCGGGATAGGGTGTCAACGAAAGCAAAATACCCTCTGCCGAAGCAGAGGGCAAAGCTTTATAGAGTATGTCCGATCAGATACCAGAGTACCAACAGAACAAGCACCAGAGGAATATAGGCCATCAGCGCGGCAGCACCGATGCTGATGATGGTGTAACCGAAGTACTCCAGCAAATACACAATTACACATAAAATTGCACTGGTAAAGACAGCCTTGCTGACTTGCTTGCCGATGATGTTGGAAAAGAAGAAGCTGTACATGGCGCCAAGGAAGGGATTGGCGATGAAGATCACCAAACCAAGCACCAGACTCAGAATACCGGACAAAAGCATAATTACCAGCAAAATCAGCAGCACAGTAGGTGCGTAGGTCACCAGGAATCCCGGCAGATAAGTACGGAAGGCCCAGCTAACCAGCAGATGCAGTCCCATGGACAAAATTACGGACAGAAACCGCAGCGCATACCAACCCAAAAAGGAGTTTCCTTTGGGGATGAACGTATCAATGGCATTGACCAGAAAGGCCAGAATCACCAGTGAGAGAATCTGACTGCAAAGCGGAAGAAAATCCATATCCACAATGGGGAAGATAATGAGATATTCTCCGGAAAACGAGACCAACGGCAGGGGAGACAGCAGATCATCCAAATTCCACGGACGGAACGTATACACCACGATGGTCACGGCGTAGATAAATAAAATCGCCACCACCGAGGACAGCGCATGATTCAGACTGGAACGTTTTCCCAAAATCACACGGCCCAAAAAGCCCACAATCAAAGCTGCGGCGGTGAAATATAGAAGAAAAAGCGCGGTGCTCATCAGGTCTATCTGATTCGGCACATACGATGATGCATGGCGGATCATCTGCCGTACTTCCTCAGGAAAGTAGGACGAAGCACCGGAAATGATTTGGTTAATATCCTGGGGAATGCTGGGAGCAATGGTGGTAAAATCCATAGGAAATCCTTTCGGGGGAAGAAGGGGGTAACCTCTCAGCGTGCATTACATTTGCACATGTTATGGAAAAAGCCGCCGCCAATTCTGGCGGCGGCATAGCCGTATAAGGAGAGATAACTTACTTGATCTCGGCCTCGGCGCCAGCTTCCTTCAGCTCGGCAACCAGCTTCTCGGCATCTTCCTTGGAGATAGCTTCCTTCAGGGTCTTGGGGCAGTTGTCCACCAGATCCTTGGCGTCCTTCAGGCCCAGGCCGGTAGCGGCACGGACAACCTTGATAACGCCCAGCTTGGAAGCGCCGGCGTTCTTCAGGATAACGTCGAACTCGGTCTTCTCTTCAACTTCAGCAGCAGCGGCAGCAGCGGGAGCGGCAACAGCAGCAGCAGCGGCGGAAACGCCGAAAACTTCTTCCAGGGTGTGAACCAGTTCGGACAGCTCCAGA
Organism: uncultured Oscillospiraceae bacterium; assembly: GCA_944387145.1. Taxonomy (GTDB): domain Bacteria; phylum Bacillota; class Clostridia; order Oscillospirales; family Oscillospiraceae; genus Faecousia. The sequence continues at coordinate 49,413 of CALXDU010000003.1, forward strand.
ACGGTCAGTTCCTTAACCTGCTCAACCAGAGCAGTGATCTTTTCACTAGCCATTTTTAAAATCCTCCTAAAAGTATGTGTTTGGTAAATGTTTGTGGTGTCACGAAAGCCAGATTAGGCTTCTGCGGCGGGAGCGGAGCCGTCCTTCTGCATCCGGATCTGATCCAGGACGAAGGCCAGGCTGGAGATGGGAGCCAGGAAGGTACCCAGGACAGAAGCAACCAGAGCATTCTTGCTGGGCAGTTCACCGAAGCCATTGAGCTGATCGGCGGACAGGACGGAACCTTCAACGATGCCACCCTTGATGGCGATCTTGCAGGCCTTGTTCTTCTTGGCGAACTCGCAGACGATACGAGCAGGGGCGATGGGGTCGCCGGTGGTGGAAGCCATAGCGGTAGTACCGTTCAGAACCTCAGAGAAATCGTAACCAGCATTCTTAGTTGCGAAATTGGTCAGGGTGTTCTTAACAACAGCGTACTCGACGCCGGCCTCACGGAACTGCTTACGCAGCTCGGTATCCTGAGCAACAGTGATACCCTTGTAATCCACAAAGACCACGGAAGTAGCTTCCTTGATTTTGCCGGTCAGGGACTCGACCACTGCCTTCTTGCTCTCAAGAACCTTAGCGTTGGGCATAATTTTCACCTCCGAAAATAAAAAGTGTCTTCCTGCCAGAAGACAGAAAGACACGCAAATCATTCCATTTGACGCACCTCGGCAGGAATTACGCTTTGCAGCACCTGCTGTCTTTGGCAACTCGTGTATGATATCAGATTATTATGAAATTGTCAAGAGGTATTTTGCATTTTTTGAGAAAAAATCGCCCCCAGGTTACTGGGGGCGACGCAGATTACAGATTTGCCGATGCTTCCGGTTCTTTCTTGGAATTTTCCACAACCTGGCACACAATGTCGGCACACTGCTGGATGCCCAGAACACCGGTGTCCAGACAAATGTCATAGTTCTGCGCCTGGCCCCAGGTACGACCGGTGTAATGCTGGTAATTTACCCGACGGCGCTTATCCTTCTCCTGCAGACGGGCCTCCGGGCTCTTGTCAGATTCACCGTAACGGCGGACAATTCGGTCGGCACGGAAGGGGATATCCGCAAAGACGTACACATGCAGCGCATCGGGACGGTCTTTGAGTATGTAGTCGGCGTTGCGTCCGACGATGACACAGGGGCCTTTTTCCGCCAGCTGCAAAATCACGCTGCACTGGATGTTCCACAGAAAATCAGCAGTGGACAGTCCGTTCATCACACCGGGGACACCCTGGTGGGCGAAGGCGTAGGAGAACAGGCTGCTGCCGGGAGAGTGCTCACCATTTTCTTCCACAAACTTGGGAGCAAAGCCGGATTCCAGAGCGATCTGGTCAACCAGCTCTTTGTCATAGAAGGGAATTCCCAGCTTTTCCGCTACCAAATGGCCAACAGTACGACCGCCGGAGCCAAATTCACGGCTGATGGTAATGATTTTCTTTTCCATAAAATGAGCCTCCTTTCGAGAACGCAGATGCTTCTCTTACTCATATTATAGACAAACTGCTTTCTGTTGTCAATAAAAGAGTAGCCCCGTTGGTAATTTTGCTCAATATGTCCTGCCGCCGGGGGAAGAGGCGGCAGGACAGGCTTATTGAATATGCTCTTCCGGGAAATTATCCTGGACCAGAAATCCCATTTTACCGGGGTCTGGAATTCCGGATAATTTCATGCCCCAGCTGTCAAACTGGGAACAAAGGCGCATTTCCGGATTTACCCGGAAGCAGTCAGGAAGTTGGTTTTCCAACATATCACCCCTGTTTCAGCATGCCCGAAAAGCAACTGCATTACCCGAGCCTTTTGCTGGAATCCGGGGGAAAAGGGGAAAACGAGGAAAATTTTGTTACAGCAGGGGAATGCCCGCCTGCTCGCAGGCCTCTACCGTTTCGGCATCCCAGACGCTGGACTGTACTTCGCCAATGTGAGCACAGCCCATCATCAGCATGGCAAGCCGGGACTGTCCGATACCGCCGCCGATGGTCAGAGGCAGTTCGTTATTGAGCAGCATTTTATGGAAGGGAAGTTCCCGGCGGTTGTTACAGCCGGATTCCCGCAGCTGGCGATCCAGGGACTGGGCGTCTACACGGATGCCCATGGAGGAAATCTCCAACGCCCGGTCCAGAACTTCGTCCCAGAAGAAGATATCGCAGTTCAGATTCCAGTCGTCGTAGTCCGGCGCCCGCCCGTCGTGGGGCTTGCCGGAGCGAAGCTTTCTGCCGATTTGCATGATGCAGGCCGTCTTATGTTCTTTGACATAGGCTTTTTCCCGCTGGGAACCGGTTTCCAGGTCCGGGTACAGGTCTTCCAGCGCTTGGGAAGTGATAAAGGAAACCTCCCGGTTCAGCTCCACCCGAAGCTGGGGGAAACGGACATGCAGCCGGTCATTGGTATCACAGATGGCCCGGACAATGGCCCGGACAATGAGCTTTAAGTATTCGGAGTTCCGGTTTTCCTGGGTAATGATTTTCTCCCAGTCCCACTGATCAACGTAGATGGAGTGAACGTTGTCCAGTTCCTCATCCCGTCGAATTGCGTTCATGTCGGTGTACAAGCCGTTGCCAATGGTAAAATTGTACCGCTTCAGGGCCAGACGCTTCCATTTTGCCAAGGAATGTACCACCTGCGCATCGGTACCTACAGCGGGAATATCAAAGGATACTGGGCGTTCGTATCCATTGAGGTTATCGTTCAAGCCGGAGTTTTCTGTGACAAACAACGGTGCGGATACACGCTTCAGGTTCAGTGCTTTGGAGAATTCTTCCTGAAAGGTGTCTTTGATGTAAGCAATGGCCCGCTGGGTATCGTAAGCATCCAGGATTGGTTTGTAACCCTGAGGAATATAGACTTTATTCATAGGAACGCAACCTTTCCAAATTAAATATAGGTTTTATTGTATTCTATTTTTTTGTAAAATCAAGTCCAATTTACACAATTGCAAACAAAACAGCGTTCCGATCACCAGGAAAGGAACGCTGCAAGGAGTTAAAAACCATTAAGACAGCACGTTTTTTACAAATTCTTCTACGGTATTTCGGTATTTCTGGGCATCTGCCAGGAAACTCAGTCCATGCTCGGCATCCGGGAAGGAGCAGTAAGTGACTTTGCTGGGATTGGCCTGGGCAATGCGTTTGCTCATGGTACAGGGGACAAATTTGTCTGCCTCGCCGTGGAGAATCAGAATGGGAACTTTTGTATTTTTTGCGGATCGAACTGCGTCGGTTTCCCGCAAATCGAACCCACCGAATAATTTTGCTCCCAGATAAACAAAGGGACGAACCAAGGCAACAGGCATCTGCCGCTTCCGGGCAACTTCCAGAATAATCTCCATGGGATTGGCGTAAGGACAGTCTGCCACGATTCCTTTGACATTGGGCGGCAGCTCCAGATCCGAGGCCATCACCACAGCGGAAGCGCCCATGGAAACGCCGTAGAGCAGAATTTGCGTCTCCGGACCAAACCGCTCCAAAGCGTAGTACACCCAGTTCAGCACATCCTGCCGTTCCAGAATGCCAAAGGCGATGGTTCGTCCTTCGCTTTTGCCGTGGGAGCGCTGGTCAACCAGCAGCAGATTGTGTCCCATATCCAAACTCAGCTGGGAGCCGCCGGAAAAATCCGTCAGGCAGCTGCTGAGGTAGCCGTGAAAGCCGATATCCAAAGGAGCGCCGTCCTTTACATGATAGTATCGCCCGGACAGTTTCAGACCATCATGGGAAAAGATGGTTACCGTCTCACATTCCCGCTGCTGAAGCTGATCCACAATCCGGGAAATTTCCTCCCGGTAGGGGTCATACTGACGGGCGCTCAGGGAGGGAAGCTGATCCCGCCCCTTTTTTGGGGCATAAAATGCCAGACGGTATGCGTAATAAGCCCCGCCAAACACCACTGCCAAAACCAAACAAAGTAATACCAGAAACACCATATTACGATAGACTCCGAATAAAGGCAAGCAATTCCGGGAAACTGCCGCTGTGATACCGGGAGATGTCCTGACCGCTGCGATTGATCAGGCAGTCCGTCAGCAGGAACACATCCATGCCGATTTGGGAAGCAATCATATCTTCGTCCACATCGTTTCCGACCATCAGACATTCTCCGGGGTTCAGATTCAGTTTGCCCAGAATTTCCCGATAGTAGTCCGGATTGGGTTTGCAGCGGGAAGAATTTTCGTATGTGGTAATCAGAGCAAAATCCTCCGGTTTCAGCCCTGCCCAGCGGGTCCGGCAATGGGTTGCCACGGCAGGGAACAGCGGATTGGTGGCCAGAACGATCCGATATCCCATCGCCTTGATTTCCGCAATGGTCTGGGCTGCCAGCGGATTGAAGCCGCATTGGCTTTGCAGAAGGGGAAAATCCACTGCATAAAATTCATCAAAAGGAGATTTGTCCGCAACTTCTCCCTGAAGCTGCTCAAATACCTGCCAGAAAACCTGCTCATTTGTACTGTCCGTGTTGTTTTTGACCATTGCGGCGGTTCCGGCCCAGACTGCCTTTACCAGTGCATCAGGATCATATCCCAAAGGAGCCATTTTCCTGGCCATGCTGGACAGATACGCCCGGACAAACTGTTCCTGATCCATGGGAAGCAGGGTGCCATCCAAATCAAAAAGAATGGTAGTAATCATAATAACCTCCTGTTTACGAGATACAAAACTACCCTCCTGCTGGCAGGAGGGCAGTCGCCGTCGGAAAGTCGTCAATCCGCCGTGGATTCCTGACCCACAGCCATAATGTCATAGGGCGTGGTCTGGTAGACAAAGTAGTTCAGCCAGTTGCTGAACAGCAGATGGGCATGCCCCCGCCAGCGAACGATCGGGGATTGGGTGTCATCATCGTTGGGATAGTAATTGGCGGGAACATGAATGGGAAGTCCCTGATTTTTATCCCGCAGATACTCTTTTTCCAAGGTGTCAGCATCGTATTCTGCATGGCCTGTGACAAAAATCTGCCGCCCGGCCTTGTTCATCAGGGCATATACGCCTGCCTCTTCCGAGGAAGCCAGAATTTTGAGTCCGGGGATTTTCTCGATATCCGCCCGGTCAATGGTGGTGTGCCGGGAATGGGGAATCCAGAATTCATCGTCAAATCCCCGCAAAAGAATTGCCCGCTTGTAGTCCGCATGATGGGGATACACGCCAAAAAGCTTCTCCGGCAGGGGATGCTTCTGGATGCCATAGTGGTAGTAAAGTCCAGCCTGGGCACCCCAGCAGATGTGGAAGGTGGAGTGTACATGGGTTTTGCTCCACTCCATGATCCGGCACAGTTCTTCCCAGTAGTCCACTTTCTCAAAGGGCATCTGCTCCACCGGGGCGCCGGTAATCACCATACCGTCGAATTTCCGGTCTTTCAGTTCGTCGAAGGTTTTGTAGAACGTCAGCAGATGCTCCTGGGGCGTGTTTTTGGAACGGTGGGAAGAAACCATCATCAGTTCCAGATGTACCTGCAAGGGGGTATTTCCCAACAAGCGGCTCAGCTGGGTTTCGGTGACGATTTTGGTGGGCATCAGATTCAGCAGCACAATTTCCAGAGGACGAATCTGCTGGGTTTCTGCCCGGGTCTGTTTCATGACGAAGATATTTTCATTTTGCAGGATACCTGCGGCGGGGAGGTCGTTGGGTATTTGAATGGGCACGCTGGAACCTCCTGATTACAGGTTATCCAGAGCCTGGGCAATATCCTCAATCAGATCCTGAACATTTTCCAGTCCGCAGCTCAGACGAATCAGGTCAGCACCCACGCCGGCGGCTTCCAGTTCTGCGTCGGTCATCTGCCGGTGGGTAGAGGAAGCGGGGTGGAGGCAGCAGGTACGGGAGTCTGCCACATGGGTTTCGATGGAACCCAGCTTCAGGTGCTTCATGAAGGTTTCGGCAGCTTTCCGGCCGCCGTGGAGGCCGAAGGAAACCACGCCGCAGGAGCCGTTGGGCAGGTATTTCTGGGCCAGATCGTAATACTTGTCACCCTTCAGGCCGCAGTACTTGACCCACTTCACCTTCTCGTGGCTGCTGAGGTATTCGGCAATAGCCTGAGCATTGGCACAGTGCTGCTTCATCCGGAAGGGAAGGCTCTCCAGACCCAGGTTGAGAATGAAAGCGCTCTGGGGAGACTGGATGCAGCCGAAGTCCCGCATCAGCTGGGCGGTGCACTTGGTAATATAAGCGCCTTCCAGTCCGAAGCGCTGGGTGTAGGTGATGCCGTGGTAGCTTTCGTCAGGAGTGCACAGGCCGGGGAACTTCTCAGCGTGGGCAGTCCAGTCGAACTTGCCGCTGTCAACGATCACACCGCCGATGGCAGATGCGTGACCGTCCATGTACTTGGAGGTAGAGTGGGTCACAATGTCGGCGCCCCACTCAATGGGACGGCAGTTGATGGGGGTAGCGAAGGTGTTGTCCACGATCAGGGGGACGCCATGGGCATGGGCAGCCCGGGCAAATTTTTCAATGTCCAGCACGGTCAGTGCCGGGTTGGCAATGGTCTCGCCAAAAACCGCCTTGGTGTTGGGACGGAAAGCGGCATTCAGCTCTTCTTCTGTGCAGTCCGGGTCGATGAAGGTTGTTTCCAGGCCCATCTTCTTCATGGTTACTGCAAACAGGTTGAAGCTGCCGCCGTAGATGGCGGAACTTGCCACAATGTGGTCTCCGCAGCCGGCAATGTTGAATACAGCCATAAAGTTGGCAGCCTGACCGGAGCTGGTCAGCATAGCAGCGCTGCCGCCTTCCAGTGCGCAAATTTTGGCAGCCACCGCATCGCAGGTGGGATTTGCCAGACGGGAGTAGAAGTAGCCGCTGGTTTCCAGATCAAACAGCTTGCCCATATCCTCAGAAGTGTTATATTTGAAGGTTGTGCTCTGCACAATGGGAATCTGTCTGGGTTCCCCGTTGCCCGGCTTATAACCAGCCTGAATGCAAAGTGTCTCAGTCCGCAGTTTTTCCATGGGAAATCACCTCATATGATTGTTGAAATATCGGATACATTGTAATCCCTGGAAGGATATTTGTCAATGAAAATGGATCATGTCCAATCTTCACGGCTGTAGGTGTTACAATGATGTGTGACAGATAGAAAAAAGAATAGCGAATAGGAGTGACCTGTGTTAAGGTTAAGTTGC
>CALXDU010000004.1 GCA_944387145.1 uncultured Oscillospiraceae bacterium
TGGACATCGTGACGATTGCCGCATAAAAAACAAAACCTCGCTTCCTTTCGGAAGCGAGGAAAAGTTCTTTCCCTTGAGATGGTGGAGATAAGCGGGATCGAACCGCTGACCTCTTGAATGCCATTCAAGCGCTCTCCCAGCTGAGCTATACCCCCAGATGTGGGAAAGAACATTTATTTAGTTTTGTTGAGGGGTGTGTAACCGCTTCAACCGGGCTCCCAGCTGAGCTATACCCCCGTAGGGGACACATTACGTTTATTATTAAGTTAATGAGGGGTGCGTAACCGCTTCAACCGGGCTCCCAGCTGAGCTATACCCCCATGTATTCGGTTTTTATTCGTTGCCGTCAGACAGCTTTTGTATTATAGCATACTTGCCGGATTTGTCAATAGGTTTTTGAAAAAATTTTGATTTTGTTTTTCCGGGACGGTTTTTGGAAAAATTCCGGGAATCCGGGAGAATGGCCCTTCCATTTTTTGAAGAATCCTGTATAATAGAATTTGATTTCACAAGGAAATAATTACCCGCTGATTGCGGGGATCATTTGGGAGGTTTCTTATGTCTGCACTTATTCTTTCCTCCGGCGAAAAACAGGTGCTGGATGCCGGATTTGCTCAGACCTTTGGCGGCGCACCGGAGCGTTATTTTTCTGCCCCTGGCCGTACGGAAATTGGCGGTAACCATACCGACCATCAGCGCGGCCGTGTTTTGGCTGCTGCGGTGAATCTGGATACCCGGGCTGCAGTTCGTGTGAACGGCACCAGTGTGATCCGTATTCTCTCCAAAGGCTACCCCATGTGCCAGGTGGATATCTCGGACCTGACGCCCAAGGCAGAGGAGATTAACTCCACTCCGGCGCTGGTGCGAGGTGTGGCTGCCCGGTTCCATGAGATGGGCTGCCAGGTTCAGGGCTTTGATGCCTACTGTGAATCTACCGTGCTGCCCGGTTCCGGCCTGAGCTCCTCCGCTGCTTATGAAGTGCTGATTGGCACCATTCTCAACGGACTGTTCTTTGATGGTCGGGTTTCCCAGCCGGAGATTGCCATGATCGGTCAGTACGCCGAAAATGTGTTCTTCGGCAAGCCCTGCGGTCTGATGGACCAGACGGCCTCTGCTGTGGGCAATCTGGTGACCATTGACTTCTTTGACAAGGATGCCCCGGTAATTGAGCCGGTGGACTTTGACTTCGCTTCCTGCGGACATGCCCTGTGCATCATTGACAGCCAGGCAAGCCACGCAGACCTGACCGACGAGTATGCCGCCATTCCTGGCGAGCTGAAGGCCATCTGCGCCCACTTTGGCAAGAAAGTGCTGACCCAGATTGACGAGAAGGATTTCTATGCCCAGATTCCTGCTCTGCGGAAGGAATGCGGCGACCGGGCAGTGCTGCGGGCCATCCACTTCTATCAGGAAAATGCCCGGGTGCCTCAGCAGGTGGCAGCTCTGAGAGCCGGAGATTTTGATGCCTTCCTGAATTTGCTCAAGCAGAGCGGCTACTCCTCTTACATGTACCTGCAGAATGTCATCCCTGCCGGATATAAGGAGCACCAGGACGTGGCGGTTTCTCTGGCGCTGTGTGAGCACTACCTCCAGGGCCGGGGCGCTTACCGGGTCCATGGCGGCGGCTTTGCCGGTACGGTTCAGGCCTTTGTGCCCTTTGACCTGCTGGAAACCTTCCGCAGCGGCATTGATGCCGTGCTGGGACAGGGTGCCTGCCATGTGCTGTCCATCCGTCCCCAGGGCGGCGTAGAAATGGTCGTTGAAGGCTGATTCGGGAGGAAAAACCATGAAAATTGAAACTTACATTGACTCTCTGGTGTCTTACGCCATGAATCGGGGGCTGGCGGAACCGGTTGACCATCAGGTGCTGACCAACCGGCTGCTGGATCTGCTGCACAAGGACGACTATGAACCTTCCGATGAGCCTCAGACCGAGGATCTGGAAGAGATTCTGGCCGGCATCCTGGACTATGCCGTAGCCAACGGCCTGTGTGACGACGGTATCACCGCACGGGATATTTTCGATACCCGGATTATGGGCGCTGTAACTCCCATGCCCCGGGAAGTGATCCGCACCTTCCGGGAAAAGTACGTAAAGTCTCCTGTGGAGGCTACGGACTGGTACTACCAGTTCAGCTGCGATACCGATTACATCCGCCGCTACCGCATTGCCAAGGATATGCGCTGGAAGTACCCCAGCCCCTACGGGGAAATGGACATCACCATCAACCTGAGCAAGCCGGAGAAGGACCCCAAGGCCATCGCTGCTGCCAAGAATGCCCCCCAGACTGCCTATCCCAAGTGCCAGCTGTGCCGGGAGAACGAAGGCTACGCTGGCCGGATGAACCATCCCGCCCGTGCCAACCACCGGATTGTGCCCATTGAAATCTGCGGTGCCAACTGGTGCCTGCAGTACTCTCCCTATGTTTACTATAACGAGCACTGCATCGTGTTCAATGCCGAGCACGTTCCCATGAAGATTGACCGCAGCGCTTTTGACAAGCTGCTGGACTTTGTGCGGGTGTTTCCCCACTACTTTGTAGGCTCCAATGCGGACCTGCCCATTGTCGGCGGCTCTATCCTCAGCCACGAGCACTTCCAGGGCGGTCACTACACCTTTGCCATGGAAACCGCCGGAATCGAGAAGGAAGTTTCCTTTGCCGGTTACGAGGACATTTCTGCCGGTATCGTCAAGTGGCCCATGAGCGTCATCCGTCTGACCGGCAAGGACCCTGCCCGGATTTCCGAGCTGGCGGACAAGATCCTCACCGTCTGGCGGGGCTACTCCGACGAAAGCGTGGGCGTGGTTGCCTTCTCTGACGGCGAACCCCACAACACCATTACCCCCATTGCCCGGCGCAGAGGGGAAGACTACGAACTGGATCTGGTGCTGCGCTGCAACATTACCACCGAAGAGCATCCTCTGGGTGTGTTCCATCCCCATGCGGACAAGCACCACATTAAGAAGGAAAACATTGGCCTGATCGAGGTTATGGGTCTGGCGGTGCTGCCCAGCCGGCTGAAGAAGGAACTGACCGATCTGGCCCAGGCCATAGTGGATGGGAAAGACATCGCTTCCGACGAAGTGCTGTCCAAGCACGCACCTTGGGTGGAGGAACTGAAAAAGCAGTATACTTTCACTCAGGACAATGCCATGGATATCCTGATGCAGGAAACCGGCAAGGTCTTTGCCGCCGTTCTGGAAGACGCTGGCGTGTACAGGAATACCGACCAGGGTCGGGCTGCCTTTGTGGCCTTTGTGGATGCGGTAAATCAGAAGTAACCATTGAAAAGCCCCCGAAAGCAAGGAGCTGCTTTCGGGGGCTCAGTGTGTCAAAAAAGCCTCGCAGAGTTTGCTGCGGAGCAGCAAATAAAGTAAAAACCGTTTTCTGCCGGGGCGCACCCCAGGGTGGCTTCTCTTGCCCCTTTGGGGCAATTCACCTTCTGTACCTGGCAGAAAACACTTCTCAGGCTGCAAGTGTGGAATTTGTTCCCCGACGGGGGACAAATTATGCGCGCAGCAGACTGCCCAAGTTTGTCGGAAAAGCCCGCAGGTTTTTTTCGACAGCATAAGCCCCCGAAAGCAACCGCTTTCGGGGGTTTGCGTTTGGGGAGAAAATCAACCGTGCTGCTGGGTCAGCACCTTGGTGCTGATCTGGATGAAATCCCGGACATACCGGGGGACAAATTCATCCTTGCGGTAGCAGGCGTAAAAGTGCCGGTTGTTTTCAAAATCCCGCAGGGGGAAAAACTCTGCTTTTCGCTGGTGAACATATTCATCCACATAGATATTGGACAGAATCATACAGGCTCCGGATTCGATAGCCACCCGGCGGCCTACTTCCAGAGAATCCGTCTCCAGCAGGACATTGGGAGAAAAGCCATAGCGGCGGAACAGCTTGTCCTGAACCACCCGGGAGGAGTGGCCCTTGGTCAGGTATACAAAGCTGTCGCCTTCCACACTATCCAGGGAAAGGTGGGTGCCGGAACGGAAGCGCTTGGCGGTGTTGGAATCCCGGCCCGCCAAAATACCAATGGATTCCTTCTCAATCAGCTCATAGGCAAGGTTGGTACTGGTGGATTCCAGGGCGGCCAGAGCCAGGTCGATACTGCCTGCCTGCAACAGTTCTTCCAATGTGGCGGAGCCGCTTTCCGTCAGTTCCAGGTTGACGTTGGGATATTTGCTGACAAACAGGGGAAGAACCAGAGGCATTACCTGCATGGCCCGGGTGACGCTGATGCCCAGCCGGAGCCGTCCGGCATGCTGCTGCTTGATTTCCCGCAGCTGGTTTTCCAGCTCACTGTTGGCAGCAAGGATGCGTTCGGCGGCATAAAGGTATTTTTCTCCCGCATAGGTCAGCCGAAGAGGGGAGGTGCTGCGATCAAAAATGGGCAGTCCAATGTCCTGTTCCAGCTGCCGGAGCATCTGGCTCAGGGAGGGCTGACTGACAAAGAGTTTTTTGGCGGCGGCGGTTATGCTGCCGCATTCGGCGATGGTTTTGACGTACTGGGCCTGCTTCAGGTTCATAAAATTTTCCTTCCCAATTGGAGATGTTGCACAAAAGATATTATGGGTACTCTATCTGCATTATAACATTCCCCTTATGAAAGTCAAGAATTATGTCGATATATAGGCCCTACGTTATGGTAAAGATTCAAGAATATATATTTGCGTTTGTGGGCCGAACATAGTAAACTGACGACAAACGACGTGAAAAAATTGGAACGGAGGAGAACCAAATGGAAATTTGCAAAACCGCAGCAGCCGGAACCCTGGAATCCAGCGACTGCCTGGTGACAGTGGAACCCGGCAACGGCATTTCCCTGGAATTGAGCAGCAGCGTGATGAACCAGTACGGCCGCCAGATCAAGGCCACAGTGCTGGAAACCCTGGAGCGTCTGGGCGTGGAGAACGCAGCGGTGACTGTGGTGGACAAGGGCGCACTGGACTGCACCCTGAAAGCCCGGGTAGAGTGTGCTGTGTTCCGCAGCTGTGACGCATCCGCGGAAAATATCCCCTGGGGAGGTGCTGTCAGATGATTAAAAGACCCAAGCCTGAACGGTTCCGCCTGCGCCGGACCATGATGTTCATGAACGCCCAGAAGCCGGGCCTGATCAAAGACGCCTACATTTACGGCTGTGACTCCATTATGCTGGACCTGGAGGATGCAGTGGCAGAAAACCAGAAGGACGCCGCCCGCTTCAGCCTGTACCATGCCCTGACTACCATTGACTATGGCAACACTGAGGTAATCGTCCGGATCAACGGTCTGGATACCCCCCACTGGCAGGAAGATATCCGGGTTTGCGTGGCAGGCGGTGCCGATGGCATCCGCATTGCCAAGTGCGAAAGCGCCCAGGATGTCCACACGGTAGAGGCTGCTGTGGAAGCTGCCGAAAAGGAATTCGGTGTGGAAGTGGGCCGGACCCTGCTGATGGCAGCCCTGGAAAGCCCCAAGGGCATTTTGAACGCTTACGAAATCTGCTCCGCTTCTGACCGGATGTTCGGCGTAGCCATTTCCGGCGGCGACTTCCGCAAGTGCATGCAGACCACCTTCCAGCCCGACGGCGTGGATATGCTGGCTGCCCGGGGACAGATGCTGCTGGCAGCAAGAGCCGCCGGCATTCAGTGCTTCGACACGGTGTTTACCGATCTGGATGATGATGCCGGATTTGAAGCCGAAGTCCGCCAGAACAAGGCCATGGGCTTTGACGGCAAGAGCCTGATTAACCCCAAGCAGATTCGTCTGGTACACCAGGTCTTTACGCCCACCGAAAAGGAAGTCCGGCAGGCAGAGAAAATCGTGCGGGCCATTGAAGAGCAGGCCAAGCTGGGCATCGGCGTATTCACCGTGGATGGTAAGATGCTGGACATCGCCTTTGTTCCCGGCGCAAAACGGACACTGAAGCTGGCGAAAGCCTGCGGTATGTATGAGGGGGATCTGGTATGAAAAATGCAGTAGGACGTGATATCCCGGATTACCTGCTGGTTGACGGCAAGGAAGTTTACCAGGGAAAACAGTATATGGATGGCAAGTACATCCAGAAAGTGGGCCCCCGTACCCGCCGTTATGAAAAGCCCCAGGAGACCAAGGTGGTTGCCTCCCTGGTGGACGCGCTGAAGCTGTGCGGCGCCAGAGACGGCATGACCTTCTCCTTCCACCATGCCCTGCGCAACGGTGACTTCGTTGCCAACATGGTTATGAAGGCCGCCATTGAGGAAATGGGGCTGAAGGATCTGACCATTGCAGCCACTTCCCTGGGCGATGCCAACGACCCCATTGCCGATTATATCGAGCAGGGAAAAGTGATTGGCATTCAGACCTCCGGCATTCGCGGCCGGATGGGTGAAGTGGTTTCCGCAGGCAAGCTGAAAACTCCTGCCATTATCCGCAGCCATGGCGGCCGTCCCCGGGCCATCGAAGCCGGAGAGGTACATATTGACATCGCTTTCGTGGCAGCGCCTACTTCCGACTGTGTAGGCAACTGCCGGGGCATCGGCGGCAAGTCCAACTGCGGCAGCTTAGGTTACGCCATTACCGACTCCCGGTTTGCCGACTACGTGGTAGTCGTGACCGACTGCCTGGTGGATTTCCCCAATTTCCCTGCTTCCGTGGAAGCCATTGACGTGGATGCGGTGGTTGTGGTGGATTCCATCGGCAACCCCAAGAAGATTGCTTCTGCCGCTGCCCGGATCAGCCAGAACCCCCGGGATCTGATGATGGCAGAGAATGTGGCAAAAATAATTGCTTCTACTCCCTACTTTAAAGACGGATTCGTATTCCAGACCGGTGTAGGCGGCCCCTCTCTGGCAGCCAACCTGTTCCTGGAAAAATATATGGACGAGCGCAATATCCGGATGGGACTGGCTGTGGGCGGCATCTGCAAGCCCATGGTGGAGCTGCTGAAAAAGGGCAAGGTTCGGGCCGCAGTAGACGTTCAGGACTTTGACCTGGATGCGGTCAACTCCATCAACCAGACCCCCGGCCACTTTGAAATGTCCGCTTCTCAGTACGCAAACCCCGCCAACAAGGGCGCCTTTGTCAACAAGCTGGACTTCGTGGTACTGGCTGCGCTGGAAATTGACACGGACTTCAACGTTAACGTTCTGACCGGTTCCGACGGTGTTCTCCGGGGCGCTCCCGGCGGTCACCCCGATACCGCCGCAGGCAGCAAGGTGTGCATCATCGTCACACCGCTGATCCGCGGCCGGATGGCAACGGTCTGTGAGAAGGTGGTCACTGTTACCACTCCCGGCGACTGCGTGGATGTGCTGGTTACCGACTACGGTATTGCCGTCAATCCTCTGCGGCCTGACCTGGTGGAGTGCCTGGACAAAGCAGGAATTCCCCATGTCAGCATTGAAAGCCTGAAGGAAAAGGCCTACTCTCTGGTGGGTCGTCCCGATGATCTTCAGTGGGAAGATCAGGTGGTTGCAGTGCTGGAAGCCCGGGATGGCACCATCCTGGACGTGGTCCGCAAAGTCAAGCCGCTGGAACTGTAACATCATTTCTTACCGGAAAATCCCGGAGGAAGATACCGGCATGTTTGCCGGGGAAGAAAAAAGCGGTGGGCGCATTTCAAACTTTATTACAAGTATTCAATTTTGTCACTTTTGCGCCAACTGCTTGCTTCTTCCCGTTTCGCAATCAACCACAAGAAGAGAGTTAACTTGGAAGAACAGAAATGCCGGAGCTGTTTGAACAAGTTGCCGATACACAAATTCACAAGGGGGAACTACAACCTATGACAATGACGATTATCGCCTGGGCAATGATCATTGTGTTCCTGGCACTGGTCATGACCAAGAAAATGCAGCCATTTACCGCGCTGCTGCTGGTGCCGCTGGCATTTACCCTGCTGGGCGCCTTCCTGGGACAGTATACCGATCTGGTAGCTGCTGCCAATGAAGTCGATGCCGCCAGCGTAACGCTGTGGGATCAAATTAAAATCATCGGCGACTGGACGGTGGCTGGCGTAGGCCAGACTGCCAACACCGGCATCATGCTGCTGTTTGCTATTTTGTACTTCGCCATCATGCTCAACGCCGGCCTGTTTGATCCGGTGACCCGCGCTATGATCCGCTTCGCCAAGGGCGACCCGGTGAAGGTTCTGCTGGGTACCGCCATCGTGGCTGCCTGCGTATCCCTGAACGGCGACGGCACTACCACCACCCTGATCTGCTGCACTGCCTTCATTCCCATCTACAAGAAGCTGAACCTGAAGATGATGAACCTGGGCGTTCTGGTAATCCTGATGAACACCATCATGAACCTGCTGCCCTGGGGCGGCCCCACCGCTCGTGTTATCTCCGTGCTGCAGGGCCAGCCTGGTGTGGACGAGCAGACCATCCTGCGGGCTCTGATTCCCGGCATGGTGCTGTCTGTGATCTACATGCTGGGTGTTGCCGTGTTCCTGGGCATGAGAGAGCGCAAGAGAGTCGGCATTCAGCATCTGTCCAATGAAGAACTGACTGCCCTGATGGCTCCGGAGTCCGAAGAGGATGCCGCTCTGAAGCGCCCCAAGAACGTATGGATCAATGCCATCATGACCATTGCCATTGTGGTAATGCTGGTTCTGGGTACCTTCCCCTCCATGTTCCTGTTCCTGGTTGGCACCGGCCTGGCGCTGATGATCAACTACAAGTCCATCAAAGAGCAGAAGGCCCGCATCTCCGACAATGCCGGTGACGCCCTGCAGGTGGTTATCCTGGTGTTTGCTGCCGGTATCTTCATGGGCCTGTTCACCAACTCCGGCATGTCCGATGCCCTGGCTTCCAGCCTGATCTCCCTGATTCCGCCCCAGCTGGGCCGGTTCTGGGGTCTCATCATGGCAATTGTTTCCGCCCCCGGTACCTTCCTGCTGTCCAACGACGCATTCTACTACGGTGTTCTGCCTGTGTTTGCTGAGGCTGGTTATTCCTACGGCTTCACCGCTCTGGAAATCGGCACCGCATCCCTGCTGGGCCAGGCCTTCCACCTGCTGAGCCCCCTGGTCGCTTTCATCTACCTGCTGCTGAACCTGACCGGTCTGGATATGGGCGAGTGGCAGAGAGAATCTGCAAAGTGGGCCGTTGGCATCTTCGTGATCTTCATCCTGACCGCTGCCGTTACCGGCGTTGTCCCGCTGATGAAGTAATCTTTCTCTCCGGCGTAACCATGGGACCTTCGCTGGGAGCAACCGATTAAACTGCTTCCTAAGGACCTGATCCTTCCTCTCTTTGCCCCGGTTTCCCTGAATGCCGTTTTGGGAAACCGGGGCGCATTTTATATTGTACTTTTTGGGGAAATGTGATATAATCCAGGTGCTTTTTATGGTTTTGAGGTGATATTTACGAAGAAACAAAACAAATATGCCACGCTATTGCTGGAATTTCTCCGCTTCGGAATTTTTACCTTCGGCGGAGGCTGGAGCATCATTGCCCAGATGCAGCAGCTGTATGTGGAAAAAAAGAAGGTCATTACCTCCCAGGAACTGCTGGATTTGACCAGTGTGGCCAAGAGCCTGCCGGGGACTATGATTGCCAATGTGGCAATGCTCTACGGCTGCCGGGCCGGGGGTATTTTGGGCGGCCTGACCTGTGTGTTCGGTATGTGTTTTCCGCCCATGGCGGTGCTGATTGCCATCAGCTTTGCTTATAACGCCTTCCGGCAGAATCCTTGGGTACATGCCGCTATGTCCGGTATGCAGGCGGCGGTGGTGCCGATTATTCTGTGTGCCGCCCTGGGGCTGGCAAAGGGCAGCGTGAAATATCCGCCTTGCCTGCTGGTAGTGATTGCCTGTCTGGGAATTTACCTGTTTACCTCGGTGAACCCGGTGCTGCTGGTGGTTTTGGGCGTGGTATCCGGTTTGATTATCAGCAGTATTTACGAGCGGAGGGAGGCGGAGAAACATGGTGCTGCTTAAATTGTATTGGAGCTTTTTGCTGATTGGATTTGGAAGCTTCGGCGGCCTGTCCATGATTCCTCAGATTTCCAACCAGGTTCTCAGCAACGGCTGGATGACGGTGAATGAGGTGACGGACATTGTGGCCATTGCGGAAATGACCCCCGGCCCCCTGGGACTGAACTGCGCCACCTTTGCCGGTATGCAGGCAGCGGGGATTTTCGGCGCTGTGGCTGCCAACCTGGGGGTGCTGACCCCCACGCTGACCCTGTGCGCCCTGGCGGCTGTTTGCTTTCAGAAATTCAAAGACAGCCGTATCATGCAGCGGGTTTTGGTAGGCGTCCGGCCTGCTTGTTTCGGCATGGTGCTGGGTGTTTTGCTCTCTCTGAGCATGAGCAATTACATTTCCGCCGGGACCCTGCGGCTTCCCAGCCTGGCCATCGGCATTGTGGACAGCGTGCTGCTTCTGAAATACAAAGTAAGCATTCCCAAAATTCTGCTGCTCAGCTGCGGCGCCGGACTGATTCTGTTCGGAGTGCTGCACCTGGCATAACGTAAGCGGGAAGGAGAAACACTTGATGAGCGATGTAGTAGAATCCATTTCTTCCAAAAGCCGGGACATGGCCCAGGTGGAAGCCCTGCTGGAGCAGGAAGGCATTCGCCTGGACGGCAATCTGGACTACACCTGCGGCATCTTTGACGATGACGGGGAACTGATTGCCACAGGAAGCTGCTTTCAGAATACCCTGCGCTGTCTGGCGGTTTCCGGCAGTCATCAGGGAGAGGGGCTGCTGAACCGCATTGTCAGCCACCTGACGGAATACCAGGCCATGCGGGGAAATTTCCGGCTCTTTCTGTACACCAAGGTCAAAGCATCGAAATTCCTGTCGGATCTGGGATTCTATGAGATCGCCCGGGTAGACGGCAAGCTGGTTTTCATGGAAAACCGGCGCAATGGTTTTTCCGGCTACTGCGCAAATCTTTCCAAAACCCGGCGGGATGGGGAACGGATTGGGGCAATCGTGATGAACGCCAACCCCTTCACCCTGGGACACCGGCATCTGGTGGAGCGGGCAGCGGCGGAAAATGACGTGGTGCACCTGTTTGTGCTCAGTGAGGAGGCAGGCCCCATTCCCTTTGCCGTTCGCAAGCAGCTGGTACAGGCGGGGGTGGCGGATCTGCCCAACGTGGTGTGTCACGATTCCGATGCGTACATGATCAGCAGCGCTACCTTCCCCAGTTATTTTCTCAAAGACGCGGACGACGTGATCCAGACCCAGGCGGCGCTGGATCTGGCGGTGTTCGAGAAAATCGCCAAAACCCTGGGTATTCAGCGGCGGTATGTGGGAGAGGAACCCAACAGCCATACCACCAGCTTGTATAACGAAGTAATGGCCAAGCAAATGCCCCAAATGGGGATGGAATGCTGCATCATCCCCCGGCTGTGCACCCAAGGCCAGGTTATCAGCGCCAGCACTGTCCGCCAGGCCATCCATGACGGCCGGTTGGAAGAAGTGCGGGATATGCTGCCTTCCAGTACCTATGCCTTTTTTGCCGGAGCGGAAGGAGAAAGAACCGTAGCCGCACTGAAAGCAGCCAGCAATCTGATCCACCACTAAGGAGGTGCGTTCCATGGAGGTTACCTTGCCCCAGATGCTCTTCGCCCGGGAGCGCAGAGCCCAGGAGCAGCAGGCGCTGCTGCGGCAGTATCACCTGCCGCTGATCAGCTTCACCATGAACATTGCCGGCCCGGAAAAGGACACCCCTCTGATTCGCCGGGGCTTTCAGGAAGGCTGCGGCATGCTGGAAGAAGGGCTGAAACGGGAAAAAATCCCTGTCATGCACCGGCAAATCCGCCAGGAAGTAACCGGATGTGAAGCCTTCTATGTGGTGCAGGGCGATCCGGAGAGAATCAAAAGCCTGTGCGCCCGGGTGGAAGATTCCTGCCAGCTGGGCCGCTTGTTTGACATGGACGTGCTGAGCCCCCAGGGGGAGCAGCTGCGGCGCCAGACCGTGGGCAGACAGGAACGAGGCTGCATCGTCTGCGGCGCCCCTGGCCGGGGTTGTGCCTCCCGGAGAGTCCATTCCGTACAGGAGCTTCAGCAAGCCACCCGGCGCATCTTAACGGAGCATTTTCAGCAGCGGGACAGGCAGGAAATCGGGACGCTGGCCCTGCGGAGTTTGCTGGATGAGGTCTGTACCACCCCCAAACCCGGGCTGGTGGACCGGGAAAACAGTGGAAGCCACCGGGATATGGATATCTTCACCTTCACCGCCAGCGCCAGCGCTCTGGCACCGTACTTTTTGCAGTGTGCCGCCATTGGTCAGGAAACCCGCACCCAACCGCCGGAAGATACCTTCCAGGCATTGCGGGCTGCGGGAATCCAGGCAGAGCAGAGCATGTTTTCTGCTACAGCTGGCGTCAATACCCACAAAGGGGCCATTTTTACCCTGGGGACGGTGTGTGGCGCAGTGGGACGGCTGTGGACGCCGGAGCATCCCTGCCGGGACTTGAAAAGGATTCTGGAAGCCTGCGCTCAGATGACGAAAGAAGCGGTGGAGCAGGATTTCGCTGCAATGTCCGCTTCCGGTGAGGGAGTAACGGTTGGACAGCGGCTTTACCTGGAGCACGGCCTTACAGGCATCCGGGGAGAGGTTGCCGGAGGCTTGCCTTCTGTGGCAGAAGTGGGGCTTCCTGCCTTCCGCCAGGCCCTTGCTGAAGGGAAAAGTCGGAATGATGCCGCTGCCATAGCCTTGCTTCATCTGATTGCCAAGGTTACGGATACCAATATGATTGCCCGGGGCGGTATGGACCTGGCCCGGGAGGCCATGGAATGGGTGAAGGATTTACTGGAACAAAATCCCAAGCCAGCGCTGGAGCAGATTCGGCAGCTGGACAAGATGTTTGTGCAGAAGAATCTCTCCCCCGGCGGCTGTGCGGATCTACTGGCAGTGACGCTGTTTTTGCACGACTGGTGCAGTCTGGAAGCATAAAGAATACAAGCGCCGATTCGGAAATCCACCGAATCGGCGCTATTTTATCGTAAAAAGGAAAATCAAACCGGATCTGAAAGTCCCAAAGCCCCCAGCAGCGCATTGATCCGTTCCCGAGCCACTTCCGGGTCGAAGGGTTCCCGGGAGCGAACAAAGTGGACGAAATAATTCACACTGGCATGGGTAATGAAGGAGATGACAAAGGATTCATTCTCGGATAGCTGACCTTTGCCCGAATACAGCCGCTGGATGATCCAAGGGCGGAAGATATTTTCTCCGAATTCCTGGACAAATTCCGGCATGGCTGCATTGATGACCTGGCGATAAAAGCCCCGGTCTTCGTTGAGCAGCTGCAAAGCGTACAAAATCCGCTCGGAAAACGGAGCCTGGCAGGCTTCCAGCTTTTTGCCCAGCTCCTGGCGGCAAATCCAGGCCAGCACATCCCGGGTGTCCTGAAAGTGGTAGTAAAAGCTTTGCCGCTTCATATTGGTTTCGTCCATCAGACTCTGGACGCTGATTTTCTGAAAGGGGTATTTTTTCATCATCTGACGAAGGGTTGCCGCAATTTTTTGCTTGGTGTTGTTGCACATAGGCTGCTCCTTTACAGAGGGTCAAGGGTACACACAGTAAAGGAATTATACCAAAATGCACAGTTGATTGCAAGCAAATCCAGGTCAGCTTTGTGTAAATCCCTGAGATGCACAAAGATACATGGTAAAATTTGTCAAATAGACCGAAAGAAAAGCCCGGCTTTTGCCGGGCTTTTCTCAACAAGCGTCTACATTCTTTGTGGCAATGACCGGAACACCGGTTCCGGCAATGTCAGCGACAATGACCTGACCCATATGAACCGGGGCCGGGATGTCCACATCTTTCAGAGCCTTCACACAGTCGAAAATCTTTCCTTTGGGTACATCGGAAGCGGTTTTCACCGAGACCATCGCCAGTTTGCCCCCGGTGACCCGGACGGTGCTGGTAATCACGCGGGTGGGATTGGTCATCTCTTTCCGGGCGTATTTATCGCCGTTTTTGCAGGTATTGCCTGTGACGGACAGAACCTGATCCCCTTCCATTTCCACGGTGAGAGGACAGCCCAGAGGACAGCCGATGCAGATCAAATTTACCTTTTTCATATCAGGCATCCTCCAACTTCACAAGAATTTCCGGAGCATCCCCATGCTCTTGCAGCACGCTGGCCTTCAGATTCACGGTTTCCATTTCTCCGGGAGCCAGAACCCGGGCTTTGCGCTGGAAGATCTGAGTTTCTCCGGCATAAACCACAATCCGTTTGTTCTGGTAGACATTGCCAACCCGGAAGCGCAGGGGAACCACTGCATCTGCTTCCAGTTCCTGAGGACGGATGGATACCGGAACGGTGTAGCGCACGCCCCCTTCACAGCGGATGGGGATTTCATTTCCGGCGGGGGACTGGCCCTGCAAGATGTACCGGGCGGCGTGGACACCGGCAGCGGCGGCCTCTTCGGAAACATAGTCCACCAGGTCGTGAACGTGGAGCACGTTGCCGGCGGCGAATACGCCGGGAATGCTGGTTTCCAGAGATTCGTTTACCGCGGGGCCGTTGGTTACCGGGTTGATGGTGACCCCGGCGCTGCGGCTCAGTTCGTTTTCCGGAATCAGACCGCAGGACAGAAGCAGCGTATCACAGGGGTAGTGTTCTTCCGTGCCGGGAATGGGCTTGCCGTTTTCCACCCGGGCCAGGGTGATGCCTTCCACCCGCTCCTTGCCCTGAATGTCCACCACGGTGTGGCTCAGTTTCAGGGGGATGCCGAAATCGTCCAAGCACTGAACGATATTTCGTTTCAAACCGCCGGAGTAGGGCATCAGCTCGGCAACCACATGGACTTTGGCCCCTTCCAGGGTCATACGCCGGGCCATAATCAGGCCAATGTCGCCGGAACCCAGGATTACCACATTCCGACCGGGCAGGTAGCCTTCCATATTCACCAGCCGCTGGGCGGTGCCTGCGGTGTAAATGCCGGCGGGACGGAAGCCGGGGATGTTCAGTGCGCCCCGGGGACGTTCCCGGCAGCCCATGGCCAGAATCACGGCCTTGGGATGAATCTGGAACAGGCCGTCCTCGGCGTTCATGGCGGTAACGGTTTTGTCCGGTGCCAGATCCAGCACCATGGTTTTCAGTTTGTAGGGAATCTGCAGCTGCTTTACCTGGTCAATGAACCGTCCGGCATACTCCGGGCCGGTCAGCTCTTCCTGGAAGGTGTGCAGGCCGAAGCCGCTGTGGATGCACTGGTTCAGAATGCCGCCCAGCTCGTTGTCCCGTTCCAGAATCAGGATGCTTTCCACACCTGCGTTTCGGGCAGCAACTGCTGCGGCCAGTCCGGCGGGGCCGCCGCCGATGATGACAAGATCATATTCTTTCATAGCGGAGCCTCCTTACAGGGAATCTTTGTTGGTGCCCACAATGAGCTTGGAGTTGCCACCGGACTTGGTGACCTGATCCATGGGGATTCCCAACTCCCGGGACAGAATTTCCATGACCCTGGGACTGCAGAATCCGCCCTGGCACCGGCCCATGCCAGCCCGGGTGCGGCGCTTGACACCGTCCAGGCTCCGGGCACCGGGGGTGCGGTGGATGGCATCCACAATTTCCCCTTCGGTGATGGTCTCGCAGCGGCAGATCACGTTGCCGTAGGCGGGATTTTCCCGAATCAGAGCGGCGTGGGCTTCCGGGCTCAGAGCCTTGGGGTCCAGGATGCCCTTGCGGGTGCCGTCAAAGTTGGGGTTATCCTCCAGGTGGAGAATGCCGCCTACAATATCTGCAACCATCACGCCAATGGCGGGGGCGCTGGAAAGGCCCGGAGATTCAATGGCGGCGCAGTCCACAAAACCGGGGGCGATTTCTCCGATGAAGAACTCGTGGCGGGCTTCATGGGCACGCAGACCGGCGAAGCTGGTGATGGTCTGCCGCAGAGGCAGGTTCTTCACCGCAATGCCGGACTTGCTGCGCACGTCGTCCAGTCCTGCCTGGGTGGTGGCGGTGCCATCCTTATCCTCTATGTCAATGGCGGTGGGGCCCACAATGGTGTTGCCGTGTACTGTGGGGGCAACCAGAACGCCCTTGCCGTATTTTCCGGGAAGCTGGAAGATGGTGTTTTTCACAAATCCCTGGGTTGCACGGTCCAGCAGGAAGTAATCACCCCGCCGGGGGGTAATGGTCATGGTTTCGGAAGATACCATGTTGTGGATTTTGTCAGCGTAGACACCGGCGGCGTTGACAACGGCTTTGGTTTCCAAGGTGCCTTTGGCGGTGACCACTTTCCAGCCACCGTCAATTTTCTGCACATCGGTCACTTCACTGTCGAACTGGAACTGAACGCCGTTCTTGGCGGCATTTTCCGCCAGGGCGAAGGTCAGGCCGAAAGGACACACAATGGCGCCGGTGGGGGCATAGAGAGCAGCCACGGCGTTGTCGGAAATATTGGGCTCCATGGCCCGCAGAGCGTCCCGCTCCAGAATCTGCAGCTGCTCAACGCCGTTTTTCAGGCCGTTTTCATACAGGGCCATCAGGGCCGGACGGTCTTCTTCGCTCATCATGACCACCAGAGAGCCGTTGTTTTCGTAGTGGAAATCCAGCTCTTTGGCAAGCCCGGGCATCATCCGGCTGCCCTGGACATTGAGCTTTGCCATCAGGGTGCCATGCTTGGCATCATACCCAGCATGGACAATGGCAGAATTGGCTTTGGAAGTTCCGCAGCACACGTCCTCGGCACGCTCGACAACCAGAATCTTTCCCTTTTTGCGGGACAGTTCCCGGGCAATGGCGCAGCCGGAGACACCTGCGCCGATTATGATTACATCATACACGAAACGACCACTCCTTTCATCGATGAAGAAAAACCGGGCTTACCCCCTCCCGACAGGAACGCAGGGCAGCCCGGTGTGCAGTTCCTCACGCCGGGGCCATGAATCCGGGAATCCACAGCCGCCGGCTCAGAGGAAGAATCGAGTTACCAGGGAATGATTTGGTACAGCAGCACAGCAACGATACCGCCCAGGATGGGTCCCAGCAGAGGAACGATAGCGTAATCCCAGTGGGAGGAGCCTTTGCCCTTAATGGGCAGCAGAGCGTGGGCGATACGGGGGCCAATGTCACGGGCGGGGTTCAGAGCGTAGCCGGTCAGGCCGCCCAGAGACATACCGATGGATACGATGACGCCGAAGACCAAGAAGTTGCCCTGAGCACCGTTGAGGCCAGCCACCTGACCCATGCCCTTGATGGCAAAGACCAGAACGAAGGTGGCGATGGCTTCGCAAATCAGGTTGCGGCCCTTGTTGGGGATGGAAGGACCGGTGGAGAACACGCCCAGCTTGGTGCCGGGATCTTCTGTGGCATCAAAGTGATCCTTGAACATGATGTAAACCAGGCAGGCGCCGACGAAAGCACCGGCAAACTGGGCGATGATGTAGCCGGGAACCAGGCCCCAGGCCAGGGTGCCGTCCAGCGCCAGAGCAATGGTCAGCGCGGGATTGAAGTGGGCGCCGGAAGCAGCGCCGAAGATAAAGGCGGGCAGCATAACCGCAAGGCCCCAGGCAAAGGTGATCTGGATGGAGCCGGCGCCCTTCATACCGGACTTATTCAGCGTGACGTTGGCAACAACGCCGTCGCCCAACAGGATCAGAAGCATCGTACCGATAAATTCCGCAATGTATGGTAACATAAGAATATCCTCCTTTATTCCTCGTTGTGGTCAGTGAAATTCCGATGAGAATGGGCGTTTGCGAATCAGTCTTCCTTTGCCCAGCCGTAGGCGGACTTGACAGCCTTCTTCCAATGCTTGACACGGGTCTCCCGCTCATCGGCAGGAATGGCCGGCTCAAAGGTACGGTCGATGGCCCAGTTCTTGATAACGTCTTCCTTGCTGGCCCAGTAGCCAACAGCCAGACCTGCCAGATAGGCAGCGCCCATGGCGGTGGTTTCCACGCAGCGGGGACGCTGAACGGGGGCGTCGATCAGGTCGGCCTGGGTCTGCATCAGGTAGTTGTTGGCGGAAGCGCCGCCGTCAACCTTCAGAGCAGCCAGCTCAATGCCGGAGTCGGCCTTCATGGCCTGCAGAACGTCGTTGGTCTGGTAGCACAGGCTGTCCAGGGTGGCCCGGATGATGTGATACTTGTTGACACCACGGGTCAGGCCCACGATGGTGCCACGGGCGTACTGATCCCAGTAAGGAGCGCCCAGACCGGTGAAGGCGGGAACCACATAGCAGCCGTTGGTATCCTTGACCTTCAGGGCCATGTACTCGGAGTCGGGGGAGGAGTCGATCAGCCGCATCTCGTCACGCAGCCACTGAATGGCGGCACCGGCAACGAAGATGGAGCCTTCCAGTGCGTACTCGACCTTGCCGTCCAGGCCCCAGGCGATGGTGGTGACCAGACCGTTGCTGCTGAATACGGGCTTTTCGCCGGTGTTCATCAGCATGAAGCAGCCGGTACCGTAGGTGTTCTTGGCTTCGCCGGGGGTGAAGCAGGTCTGGCCGAACAGAGCGGCCTGCTGGTCACCGGCAGCGCCGGAGATGGGAATAGGTGCGCCGAAGAACTGTGCCAGAGTTTCGCCATAGACGCAGCTGCTGGGCTTGGCCTCAGGCAGCATGCACTT
This sequence comes from uncultured Oscillospiraceae bacterium, assembly GCA_944387145.1. Taxonomy (GTDB): domain Bacteria; phylum Bacillota; class Clostridia; order Oscillospirales; family Oscillospiraceae; genus Faecousia. The sequence goes on from CALXDU010000004.1 coordinate 18,512, forward strand.
GGGGATGTTCAGCTCTGCCAGAATCTCGTCGTCCCACTGCAGGGTGTTGATGTTGAACAGCATGGTACGGGAGGCGTTGGAGTAGTCGGTGACGTGGGCCTTGCCGCCGGTGAGTTTCCAGATCAGCCAGGTTTCCACAGTGCCGAACAGCAGCTCGCCCCGCTCTGCACGCTCTCTTGCGCCGGGGACATTTTCCAGCAGCCAGCGCAGCTTGGTGCCGGAGAAGTAGGCGTCAATCACCAAGCCGGTCTTGGCCCGGAAGGTGTCGGTCAGGCCCTTTTCCTTCAGGCTGTCGCAGTACTCACTGGTTCTGCGGCACTGCCAGACAATGGCATGGTGAATGGGTTCTCCGGTGGTTTTATCCCAGACAATGGTGGTTTCACGCTGATTGGTGATGCCGATGGCGGCAATGTCCGCGGCGGTGACATTGAGATTTGCCATGGCCTTCTGTGCAACCTCCAGCTGGGTGGACCAGATTTCCAGAGCGTCATGCTCGACCCAACCGGGCTTGGGGAAGTACTGGGTGAATTCCTTCTGGGCAACGGAACACATCTCGCCCGCTTCATTAAACAAAATGCAGCGGTTAGAGGTAGTACCCGAGTCCAATGCCATAATGTACTTTGCCATTGCGTAATTCCTCCTCTGTTATGCTGGTTTGTTTTGTTTGGTTTCCGTACCGAACCAAACGTCCTGCTTTCAGTGTAACGCATCTTGCCGCAAAAGTCATTTGACACATTCTGACATTTGTAAAAAACGTCGAAAATTGTACATAGATTTTACAAAATTTGGTTATAATTTATAAAGTGCGGTGATAATGCTGAAAAACACTCAAAAAGCCAGTGACTTTTTGAGCGTTTTCTATAAAATTCAGTATTTCAGAAGCAATGTGGTCAGTTCCGCCAGGGTTTTTCCCCCGGGAATGGCGGTGCTGCCGTCAATCACCGTCAGAGGAACCCGGGTGATGTTGTAATCGCTTACCAGCTGGGGATACAGGTTGGCATCAATCATGTGGGCGGTGACCAGCGGGTTTTCCCAGGCGATGCGCTGGGCATGGGCCACCAGCTGGGCACAGTGCTGGCAGCTTAAGGAGACGCACACCTGCAAAACCATGGGCTTTTTCAGCTTGCCAATGTCTTTTAAGGTAGGCTTGTCCAGAGGCTTGGCGGCCTGTCCGGCACAGAGTACAGCGGCGGCAAAGGCGGTGATTTCCTTTCCTCCGGGAATGCCGTGGAAGATCATCCGGGGGATTTCGCCGGCAGGGGCTACACCGGTGGCGGGGAGCAGGGAGGCATCCAGTTTTTGGGACAATTCCGACTGCTGGGAAGGATCGGGAAAACTGCAGCTGAGTTTTGAGGAAAGAGAGGCAAGATGGTTCAAAAAGCAGACCATCTCCCGGCTTTTGTCATCGGTTCCGGCAAAGCAGGTCAGTTCCACCGGGGCGGTCAGCTTTTGCAGCAGAAGCGTCAGCTGGGATTCCAGCTCAGGAGAAATCAGCGCACTTCGTTCCATGCTCGTCCTCCTTACAGCAGCCCTACCAGATCCAGGCTGGGGGTCAGGGTTTCGGCGCCGGGCTGCCAGCTGGCGGGGCAGACCTGGTCACCATGCTCGGCGACAAACTTGGCAGCCTGGACTTTGCGCAGCAGTTCCTTGCCGCTGCGGCCGATGCCCAGGTCATGGATTTCATACAGCACCACTTCTCCCGCGGGATTGAGCAGGAACGTGGCCCGCAGAGCCTGGCCTTCCGCTTCAATCAGCACCCCGAACTGCTGGGCCAGCGCCCCGGCAGGGTCGGCCAGCATTACGAAGGGCAGCTCCCGGATGGTCTCGGAAGCATCTGCCCAGGCCTTGTGTACGAAATGGGTATCTTCGCTGACGGAGAAAATCTGGCAGTCTTCCTGCTCAAATTCCGGGTGCAGCTGCCCCAGCTCTTTCAGCTCTGTGGGACAGACGAAGGTAAAGTCGGCGGGGTAGAAGAAAAGTACGCTCCACCGGCCCAGAAGGTCGTCCTGGGTATATTGCCGGCTGCTTCCCTGGCAGTAGCCGTAAACGCAAAAAGGCTCCAGGGGCTTTCGAATCAGATTGGTCATGACAGTGCTCCTTTCAGTGTAGTTTGGATACTGTTATTATATCCGGGGCCGGGAATTGGCGCAAGGGCGGAAAGCTCCAAAATCTGGTATGGGCCTTTGTCACTTTCCGGGCAGTGTCAAAAGCGGGGGGAAAATCCCTTGCTTTTTTGCCTGAGGGTTGGTATACTCCAAGAAAAGGGGTAGAATGGATTTTGGCTCCTTTTTCACAAACAGGAAATCCACAAAGGAGGAGTATGCAGTATGAAGGACGAAAGCAAACGCAGCCTGGGCCTGACCAATATGAACGGAATTACCGAAGAAGATGATCGTACCTGCGGCCTCAATGACATGAATTGCCTGGACACCCAAGAGGAAAAGACATACACACTCAGTGACATGAACGCCGTTGGAGAAGATGACGATACCACCTGCGCTCTGGATGACATGAACTGCCTGGGACAGGAGAAGTAAGCTTTTTGACCAGGTCAAATGAAAACGAAACGCCCGGCTGCGATTGCTTCGCAGCCGGGATTTTTTCAAAAATACAGTTCCGTAGCCAGATTGCCGTGGACATAGTAGCACACGGCTTTGCGGATAAACTCTTCCGTCACCCCGAAACGCTCCGCCAGTTCCCACGCCTCGGTGCAGCCCTGGGCCACCGCATCGTCCAGGTCGTCCACGGGAATCAGGGTGGAAATTGCCCACTTGTCTGCCCGGTTTTCATGACGGCGGCGGTAGTCAATGGCGGCATAGATGTTGTAAAAGCTGCCGGTGATGCAATGTCCCAGTTCATGGCTCAGGTGCACCCGCTCCTGGGCACCGCCGTCGCAAACCGACGGGTCCATACCCACAAAGCATGCACCGTCCTCCCGCATCACGGACATGGAGCCGTTTTCCGGCAGAGGGAAGGGCAAAACCTCTATATGCTGTTGTTTGGCAATGTCATAGAGGGATTGGGTCTGCATGGTTACTCCTTCTTTTCTGCCTCTCTTTGCTTGACGAAGGCGGCGAACCGCTTTACCTCTTCGTACATGGCGTCGGTGATTTCTCCGTCGCCTCCAAAAAGGGCAAATTTAATCTGCTCATCGCTGACTCCCTGGGAAGGATTCCCGGGGAGTTTTTCTTCTGTCTGGCCCAAAAGGTAGTCGGTGCTGACGCCGAAATACTCCGCCAGCTTTCCGGCGGTGGAACCGTTGGGCTTTCCACCGCTTTTCCACTTGGCAACCGCCGACCGGTTCAGACCGATATCGGTGCAGGCACGGTAGACGCTGATGCCCTTTTCGTCGCACAAGGCTTTGAATCTGTTAAAAAACACAAAAGTTCCCCCTTACCATTTGTGCAATTCGCAGAAGATTACAAAAGTAGCTTATTGTGCCTTGACAGATGACTAAAGTAGCAATATAATGCAGGCAAGCAAGTTACTTAAGTAATCAAATGTGATAGAAATAACTTGAATATGCAAACAGCATATCATATTTGCTTACTTTCGTCAACATTCTACGGATACTTCTGTAGACTTGCACAAGAAAAGGACGAAATTCCGCCTGGGGATGCTGCATCCCCAGAATACCAGAAATTCCGTCCAACAAAACGGGTACAATCCAATATCATCAAATTATCAAGGAGGAATAACAATGGATGCATTACAGATGCAAGTCAATACCCTGATGCGGCTGTGCACGGCACAGAATGAGGCAGAGCGCTCAGCTTTGCGGGAGGATCTGCGGCGGCTGATGGTGCCTGAACAGCCCAAGGAAACCAACCCCGAAAGGCTGATTCGGCAGATTCTGCTGGAACTGGGAGCACCGGATCACCTGGTGGGTCATCCGTACATGATTCAGGCCATTTTGCTGGTGGTGGAGAACCGGACCTATATCCAAAACATCACCTTCGGCCTGTACCCTCAGGTAGCGGCCCACTTTGACACCACCGCTGCCCGGGTGGAGCGGGCATTGCGGCACTTGATTGAGGTGACCTGGAGCCGGGGAGACTGGGCGGTATTGGGCCGGTATTTCGGCAACACCATCAGTCAGGATCGGGGTAAGCCCACCAACGGCGAATTTGTGGCCCGGATTGCCAATGTGGTGCGCCAGCGGCTGGAGGAAGCGGCATGAGATTATGCGGTGCCTTTGGCCAATGCGGCAATGGCCAGCGCCAGCTGCCGGGCAGCGGTAAGGGCCTCTGCATGGGTATTCCCAGCGGCTCCCACTTCAATCAGCAGTCCGCCGGGGCAAAGATCCTGATTGAACCGGGAAGCACGCAGCTGCAGCGGGCGCATCAGCCCGGGGGCCTGGTATTGCAGCTGGGTGTGAAGCTTCAGGGCAACAGACAGGTTCTGCTCATACTGTTCGTGGTTGGTTCCCAGCACAATCATCAGCTGGGCCGAGGTTTCCCCATCCACCTGGGCCAGGGTTCTGAGCTGACCGGAACCGTCACCGGCGGCATCCCGGTGCAGATCCAGCACCAGCTGGATACTGGGGTATTGTTCCAGGTACTTCGTGATGGACTCCCGGGCGTGGACATAAGAGCCGTTGTAGGAGGGGTAATCGTGGATTTCCCGATCCTGGATGGCGGTGATGCCGTACTGTGCCAGAATTTCTGCCACATGCTCGCCGATGGAGAGCATATTGTACCCTTCATCTAGGGTGCGCCAGAGGGCGGTTTCGGCGTAGTCTTCCCCGGCTTTGGTGTAGCTTTCCGTGGTGTGGGTGTGGATAATCAGAACAGTGGGGTCCTCTGCGGTGAGATCCCAGGCCAGGGGTTGGGAAAGCAGGGCGGCGATGTCCGGATCTTTGCTGGCGGCGTAGGTAATTTCTACCGATTCCGGCTCGGAAAAGGCCGCGGCGGGCACCAAATCCGGTAAAGATGGGACAGCCGGGGGAGATTCCATGAAATCCGGCGAAAAAACGCTCTGAGACGACGGAAACCGGACGTCACGTCCGGTTTCCAGGTATGTAAAAAATGCAGCGGTATTGGGCTGAATCAGCCAAAGCAGAAGCTTTTCCGGCAGACCCATGGCAAACATCCGAAATACAATGGCACAGGCCAGGGCTGCCAGCCCCACCCGTAGGGATCGGTTGTGCTGATTCAAATTCCCCTGCCTCCTTTGGTAGTGTCCCGGTCAGTCGGGATCTTTTGGCCGCCATTTTGGGCGGGTGCGAAGTGTAAGCCGCAGCTGCTGGAAAAACTCCGTCAGCAGCGTCCGGCATTCTTCCTCCCGCACGCCTATTTCCACCTGGGGATGGTGGTTAAAAGCCATGGAAAACAGACTGCACACCGATCCGGCGGCGCCGCATTTGGCATCGCTGGCACCGTACACCACCCGGGGAATCCGGGCGTTGATGATGGCGCCGGCGCACATGGGGCAGGGCTCCAAGGTTACATACAAGGTGCACTCCCACAACCGCCAGCCTCCCAGATTCCGGCAGCTTTCCGCTATGGCCTCCAATTCTGCATGGGCCAGGGCGGATTTGTCCCCTTCCCGGCGGTTGCGGCCCCGCCCCACAATTTCGCCTTTGCGGACAATGACACAGCCCACCGGCACTTCCCCGGCGTCGAAAGCTTCTTTGGCCAGCTTCAGGGCCTCGTCCATAAAGTACAGATCATCCATGATATCAGCTCCTTTGGCCATATCATACCTGAAAAAGCCCGCTGTGAAAAGAAGAATTTTCCGTATCTTTGTCCTGCGGCTTCCAGTATACCACGGCAGGGAAAGAAATTTTGTTGAAGCGCGTCCTCTCGCCCCGGAAAAATCCGGCCGCTGGGGAACGGAAGAAAGGGAGGAGTCCATGTATTTGGAATTTCCGTATACGTTATTTTACGATGAACAGGCAGCCCTTCCCGGGGGATTCTGCGAAACATGCGGCTGCGAGTGCTACGCCCCGGGGCTGCACTGCCTGCGCTGCGAAAGGAGGCGGATATGACATTAGCGGAATTAAGCCCCATGTATGAAGCGGCGGCAGTGCCCCTTCGCCTGCGTCTGCGGCAGCTGCGGCTGATGCTGGCCCAGACCCAGGACCCGGAGGAAATCTTTCACATCAAACGCAGGATTCAGGAATTGACGCCCATGCTGACCCAGATGAACGAACTGGCGGAACTGACGGCCCATTACTATGACAGGGGGTATTGGAGAAGTGAAAAATACACCTTATGACGGCTACCGCGGTCCCCGTCTGCCCCGGCAGGTGCAGCTCAGCCGCATCCGGCAGGTGATGCAGGAGGAACTCACCCCCTTGCAGCGGGAAACCCTGATGGCCTGTTACTTTGAGAAAAAATCCCAGGTGGAATTTGCCCGGGAACGAGGGGTGAACAAAAGCACCGTCTGCCGCACCCTGAAACGGGCGGAAAGGAAACTGCGGCGTTTTTTGCGGTATTAAAAATTCTGCCAGGCAGTATTACCTGGCAGAATTATATTTCTGGAATCTGAATTATACTCCGAAGTCCTTCACGGCCTGCTTCAGCATTTCCCGGATGGGCAGGTGGTAGGGGCAGCGATCTTCGCAGGCACCGCAGCCAACGCAGTCGGAAGCTTTCTTATCCAAAGCAGCATAGCGGCCCTTGGCCCAGTCGGCAAGGCCGTAGCGCTGGAGATAGCCTTCGAACAGGAACACGTTGGAGATGCTGATGCCCACGGTACAGGGCTGGCAGTAGTTGCAGCGGCGGCAGAACTGGGTGCCCAGCTGATCCCGGACCTGCTGGAATTTGGCCTGCTCCTCCTGGGTCAAAGGGGCGGTGTTGGACACGGCAGCCAGATTCTGGTCCAGTTCCTCGGGCTCCGCCATGCCGGGAATGACCACGGTTACGTCGTCATTGGCGCAGATGTAGCGCAGGGCCAGGGTGGCATCTTCAATGGCGCCGCCGGCCAGGGGCTTCATGCAGATGAAGGCAATGTTCTTCTCGGCACACTGATGGATCAATTCCTGGCCCTGGCTCTCCACAATGTTGTAGGGGAACATGATGGTTTCCACCCAGTCCATTTCCAGAGCCATCTTGAAGGTGTCCAGAGAGTGGGCGGTGACGCCCAGGTGACCGACTTTGCCGGCAGCCTTGGCTTCCAGCAGGGCTTCCAGAGCACCGGCGGGAGCGACCACCTGCTCCAGCTGTGCGGTGGTGGGGTTGTGAATCTGATACAGGTCAATGTGATCGGTGCGCAGGTTCTTCAGGCTGGTTTCGATGTCCTTTGCCATAGCCTCCCGGGTTCTGGACATGCTCTTGGTAGCCAGGACAAAGTCCTCCCGAATGCCCTCCAGGGCGTAGCCTAAGTATTCTTCGCTGACGGTGTAGCCTCGGGCGGTGTCGATGTAGTTGACGCCTGCGTCCTTCAGCTGGTGCATCAGGGTTTTGGTGCCTTCGGCATCAATGCGCTGGATGGGAATGCCTCCGAAGCCCAGACGGGAAATCTTCAGGCCGGTTTTGCCCAAAATGCGATATTCCATGGAATCTACCTCCTAATAATTCTTTCTGTCATTATAGCGAAGGGAAAAAGCAATTGCAATAACTTCCCAAAAAAGGGACTACTTTCCCAGCTCCAGATTTTTCCGGTAGGCTGCAATCACGCAGTCCATGGCGGCGCCCCGGAAGCCCCGCTGCTCCAGAACCCGGATGCCTTCGATGGTGCTGCCGCCGGGGGAGCAGACTGCGTCTTTCAGAGCGCCGGGGTGCTGACCGGAAGCCAGGAACATTTCGGCGGAGCCGGAGAGCATCTTTGCGGCGTAGGCCATGGCCTTGGCCCGGGGCAGGCCGCAGGCAACGGCGCCGTCGGACAGGGCTTCCAGCAGCACATAGGCATAGGCCGGGCCGCTGCCGGACAGGGCGCTGGCAGCGTCAATCAGCCGCTCTTCCAGCGGGTCCAGCAGACCGCAGGGGGCCATGTCTTGCAGCCAGTCGGACAGATCCGCATCTGTGACCAACTGGTTGGTGCAATAGGGAATCACACCCATGCCCACGGCTGTGGGAGTGTTGGGCATGATGCGGATAATGGGGATCTCCGTTCCCACAAACGCCTGAATCTGAGCCATGGTCAGACCTGCCGCCATGGTAATCAGCACAGGCTTGCGCTGGGCCAGCACCGGTGCCAGAGGGGCGAGCATATCAGCCATCATGTGGGGCTTCACCGCCAGGAAAATCCGCTGGCAGGACTGGGCAATGGTTTGGCTGTCCCCATAGGAAATTCCCAGTTCTCCTGCCAGGGCTTTGGCCTTGCCGGAGCGGTCGGAAACCAGAATGTCTTTGGTGCTGCCGCTCAGTGCCCGGGCCACAGCGCCGCCCATGTTGCCGCAGCCGATAAATCCGTATTTCATAGAAGCCTCCTTACCGGATGTGTCCGGTGCCGTGAATGATATATTTGTAGGTGGTCAGTTCCCGCAAGCCCATGGGGCCGCGGGCATGGAGTTTCTGGGTGGAAATACCCATTTCGCAGCCCAGGCCAAATTCGCCGCCGTCGGTGAAGCGGGTGGAGGCGTTGACATAAACCGCCGCACTGTCCACCCCGGCGGTGAACATCTGCTCCGCCTCTTTGCTTTGGGTGACGATGGCTTCACTGTGACCGGTGGAGTGAGCGGCAATGTGGGCAACTGCCTCCTGAACGCCGTCCACACATTTGACTGCCAGGATGTAGTCAAGGAACTCGGTGTCAAAGTCCATTTCTCCTGCTGCCTTGCCGGGGATGATGGCAGCGGCGGTTTCGTCCAGCCGGAGCTCCACCGGATGGGCGGCGTTCACCACAAGCCGATCGTGGAGCATGGGAAGGAAGGTGGGGGCGATGGCCTTGTCCACCAGCAGCACCTCCTCTGCGTTGCACACGCTGGGGCGGCTGGTTTTGGCGTTTTCCACGATATTCAGTGCCATGGACAGGTCGGCGGTTTTTTCCACATACACATGGCAGATGCCGGTGCCGGTGGCGATGCAGGGAACGGTGGCGGTACGCACGCAGGTGTTAATCAGCCCGGCACCGCCCCGGGGAATCAGCAGATCCACATAGCCGTTGGCGGTCATCAGAGCGGTGGCGCTGTCCCGGGAGGTATCCTGTACCAGATTCACCGCCGTTTCCGGGATACCCTGGTTTTTCAGCCCCGCCCGGAGGGCGGTGACAATGGCATTGGCGCTGCGGAAGGCTTCCTTGCCGCCCCGGAGGATGCAGACATTGCCACTTTTTAAAGCCAGAGCGGCGGCATCGCTGGTGACGTTGGGGCGGCTTTCATAAATAATGGCGACCACGCCCATGGGGACGGAAACTTTCTGAATTTGCAGCCCGTCGCTGCGGGTATGTTCTTCCAGTACCAGCCCTACCGGGTCGGGAAGCGCTGCCACCTCCCGGATGCCCTGGGCCATTGCGGCAATCCGGGAGCTGGTCAGCAGCAGCCGGTCCAGCATGACCTGGGACACGGTGCCTTTGGCGGCTTCCAGATCCAGGGCGTTGGCGCTCAGAATGGCTTGCTCCTGCTCCAGCAGGGCGTCGGCCATGGCGTTGAGGGCGGCGTTTTTCTGCTCGGATGTGAGGCAGGAAACCTGGGCTTTTGCAGCCTTGGCTTGCTTTAGCATGGTTTTCATAGTCATTCCTCCCGGGTAAAGGTTGTGCCGATATTCTGACCGTCCAGAATACGGTAGAGGTTGTCCGGGTCATTGCCGTTGGCGATGACCATATCGCAGCCGCAGCTCAAGCAGATTTCTGCGGCCCGCAGCTTGGTGACCATGCCGCCGGTGCCCTGCTGGGAGCTGCTGACGCCTGCCAGCTGGCGGACATTGTCATCCAGCTGGGTGATGCGGTGCAGCAGCTGGGCGTCGGGATGGGTATGGGGATCGGCGGTGTACAGGCCGTCAATGTCCGACAGGAGAATCAGAAGATTCGCCCCGATGCTCTGGGCCACAATGGCAGCCAGGGTGTCGTTGTCGCCGATGACGATTTCTTCTGTGGCCACGGTGTCGTTCTCGTTCAGGATGGGCAGAGCGCCCAGTTCCAGCAGCCGGTTCAGGGTGTTGGTAAAATTGGCGTGGCGGCGCTCGTTTTTGGTATCGTCGCCGGTAATCAGCAGCTGGGCCACGGTGTGGTGGTACTCTCCGAAAATCTTGTCGTAGAAGTACATCAGTTCGCACTGACCCACAGCGGCGGCTGCCTGCTTGGTAGGGATATCTCCGGGCCGCTGCCGCAGACCCAGCTTGCCCACGCCCATGCCGATGGCGCCGGAGGAAACCAGAATCAGCTCGTGGCCTGCATTTTTGATGTCACTCATGACCTTGCACAGCGCTTCTACCCGGCGGATGTTCAGATGCCCCGTGGGGTGTGCCAGGGTGGAAGTGCCGATTTTCACTACAATGCGCATACGCATCCCTCCCGGAGAAAAAGAATTTTCTGCAATTATAGCACCGGGCCACAATAAAATAAAGAGGAATACAAAAAAATGGACGCCTTTCGACGTCCATTTTTTCGGAAAGATTAACTCCTGTGTATCCCGAACAGCGGCTTTGCCACCCGCTTGTACAGCAGCAGGGTCAGCAGGGAGATGACGGTGCCTTTGATCAGGTTCAAAGGTGCCACGCAGAGAATCACGAAGCTGGTGATGCTGTTGACACCGCCCCGGATTTCTGCACCCATGGCAAGGATGGCTTCCAGAGGAATGCCGTACAGTTCGGCAAATTTGGGCAGCAGATACTCCGCATTGAAAGCAGTGCCGAAAATGGTCATGGAGAGGGTGCCCAGAATCATGCCGATGATGGCGCTGTGCTTGCTCTTGTGGGCGTGATACCAGATGGTAGCCGGCAGAACAAAGGCGCAGCCCACCACAAAGTTGGCAAGATCGCCTACGAAGGCGGTGGAAGTGCCTTTCAGCAGCAGCTTCAGCAGAATTTTCACACCTTCACACACCACCGTAGCGCTGGGGCCTAAGTAAAAGCCGCACAGCAGTACCGGCAGTTCCGAAAAGTCCAGTTTGTAGAATTCCGGCGCAATCAGCAGCAGGGGGAAGTCCAGCATGTGCAGCACGGCGGCAATGGCGGCGCAGATGCCGATCAGGCACACCCGCCGGGCGGGGGTTACGGTGCGCTTCTGGGGCAGGAACCGTTCCGCCAGATGGGCCAGCAGGGTCAGAATCACTACCAGCACCACGCACATCAGCACGAACGTTACATTGCCTTGAAACTGCTCCCAAAGGTTTGTCATAATTGGTCACCTCGTAAAAAGAATACGCCCTGGGAATAGACCCAGGGCGCGAAAATAAACGCAATTGTGTGCAATACGGCACATTTGCGTATCTTCTTCCATCCAGACTATACTGTCGGTTCCGGAGTTGCACCGAATCAACGCCTAAGCGCTCGCGGACTATACCGCCGGTGGGGAATTGCGCCCCGCCCTGAAGATACTGTTCAGTTCCCCTACAAGATAGCACGGCTTCGGCCTCTTGTCAAGAGGGCGCGGCTGTAGTAGAATAAAAACGAAAAAGCCCCAAACCATCCCGGATGTTGGGGCAGTTTGGGGCGCGGATTTCAGCGGGCGGTATCCGGATTTCCGGTGGTCTGGGGTACGGTAGTGGCGGCTGTTGCGCCGGTAGGAGCCGTGGTTGCCGCTGCGGGTGCCGGGGCGGTGGTGGCAGAAGTGCCGGACTGTGGCATTTTGAAGCCGCGGATGTGCCCCTTTGCTGCAGTATCCGTTACATCGCCGCCGATGATCTCGTTTTTGTATACCAGCACCGTGGCGTATACCGGTTCGGTGGCGCCGGGATAGTTGTTGAGTTGGTAGACATAACGCATCACGTTTTTACCGGCGTACTTGCTCAGATCGTAGCCCTGGCTTTTTTGCAGCTGGTTGTACCGGTCGAAGGCTTCGCTGGTTTCCTGGGGAATTTTCACCTGGCTGGATTGTACCGGGGAAGTGGTCACATCCCAGCCGAAGGTTTTTAAGAATTCCACCCGGGCATCGTTGCTGCTGGCAGCGGCGGGAGCGGCGGTCTGGGTAGAATCGCCGCCGCCCAGCAGCAGAATCAGCGACAGAACCAGCGCAGCCACGGCTGCCAGTGCCAGCATGATTTTTTTCATATCGACCTTTGCGGTCATAACCATCATAGATTGATCCCTCCTGTTTTCCATCGGTGCTACAGCCTATGCCGGGAGGGACGAGGATAGAACGGAGGACGTATGCAGCGATTGGACAAATTCCTGTGCGACAGCGGCGCAGGCACCCGCAGCCAGGTGAAGCTTATTCTGAAAGCCGGACGGGTGGCGGTGGATGGCCGGCGGGAAACCGACGGCAGCCGGAAAATTGACCCGGATCGCCAGAACATTACCCTGGACGGGGAAGTGCTGGGAGGAAAATACCGAGCGGTCTTTCTGATGAACAAACCGGCGGGCTACGTTACCGCTACGGAAGACCCCAGAGAACCGACGGTGATGGAGCTTCTGCCCCAGGATATCCGGCATCTGGATCTGAAGCCTGTGGGACGGCTGGACAAGGCCACGGAGGGGCTGCTGCTGTTTACCAATGACGGTGACCTTTTGCACCGGCTGATCTCTCCGAAAAACCAGGTGCCCAAGGTCTACTACGCCCGCCATGAGGGACAGGCGGGGGAAGAAGATATCCGGGCCTTCCGGGATGGGCTGGTTCTGGGGGACGGAACCCGGTGCCTCAGCGCCAAGCTGGAACCGTTGGGGCCGGGGGAGAGCCGGATTACCATCTGCGAAGGCAAATATCACCAGGTTCGCCGGATGATGGCCAGCCGAAATATGACGGTACTGTATCTGGAGCGGCGGCAGGAAGGGCCACTTTCCCTGGGAGATCTGCCCAGAGGAAGCCTGCGTCAGCTGACCGACCAGGAGATTCAGGAGCTGGAGCAGCTGTAATGGGGACAGTCAGTCCTTCCTGTCGGTCAATTTGCTGGTAATTTTCCCCTGGTATTCCCATGGAGCAGGGCTGCAGTGGGTATATTACCTAAAAACCGTGACATATTTTGCAGTAAAATGTCAAAAGGTACTTGCAATATGCGCAAAAGTTGTGTATAATGAAAAGGCAAATTTGTGAAATGCGCATTTATGCAAGATACTAAGGAGTGACAGAAAGATGTCCAACAGTGTTTTTCAGAGCGTGATTGTCCAGCTCAGAGATGTTTCTGACCGTACCTTCGGCGTAATCGATACCGAGGGAAGCGTGGTTTCCTGCACCGATATGTCCATGCTTGGTGAGCGCTGGACGGAAGCTGCCCTGAAAGTGGGCAACGCCTCCGACAGTATGGTTACCTTTGCCCAGAAGACCTTCAAGGCCATTGTGGGCAACTCCAACTATTTTGAGTATGCGGTATTCTGCACCGGCGACGACGACATGGCCCGCAGTTTCTGCACCATGGCTTACATCGCCCTGAACGATGCCAAGACCTTCTACGAAGAGAAGCATGACCGGGGTACCTTTGTCAAGAATATCATCATGGACAACATCCTGCCCGGTGATATTTACATCCGGGCCAAGGAACTGCACTTTGCCACCGACGCTCCCCGGGCAGTGTTCCTGGTGCGCCAGGTAGGACACAGCGATGTGGCTACCATGGATGTGCTGATGGGCATGTTCCCGGACAAGATGCAGGATTTTGTCCTGTCCATCAACGAAAACGACATTGCCGTGGTCAAGCAGATCACCCTCTCCACCACCGGTGAGGAGCTGGAGAAGATCGCTTCCGATATGGAAGAGACCCTGAAAAACGAGCTGCGGATCAAGACCGTCATCGGCATCGGCACCGTGGCGGAGCACCTGCGGGAACTGGCAGACTCTTACAAGGACGCCCAGACCGCCATTGACGTGGGTAAGGTCTTTGACACGGAAAAGAGCATCATCAATTATGAGAACCTGGGCATCGGCCGTCTGATTTACCAGCTGCCCACCACCCTGTGCGAGATTTTCCTCAGTGAAGTGTTCAAGAAAAATTCCATCGATTCTCTGGATCAGGAAACCCTGTTTACCATCAACAAGTTCTTTGAGAATAACCTGAACGTTTCGGAAACCTCCCGGAAGCTGTTCGTCCACCGCAACACCCTGGTGTACCGGTTGGAAAAGATCAAGAAGCTGACCGGCCTGGACCTGCGGCAGTTCGACCACGCCATTGTCTTTAAGGTGGCGCTGATGGTGCGCAAGTACCTGACTTCCCGGGAAAACCGCTGATTATGAAACCCTTTTGCGGGGCTTCGTTGCGCAGCCCCGCTTTTTGTGAATTGGCAAAACACAAGATAGGGGTCCATAAAAAAATGGCAACCACAAGAACCGGGATTTCTCCAATTTCTCTTGCTGAAAAAATGTGGAATTTTTGTGAATTCTTTGAATTTGCCGGATTTTCCCCCAAATATGATTGACATTGACCTGTCAATGTGTTACAATTCGGTTACACTGCGGGCAGAATTCGGTGTAATCCGTGCTGCCCAAATACAGGAGATTATGTGTATGATACAATTTATTGATGTCGTAAAATCCTACGAGCAAGGAAACAACGCCCTCAACGGTGTTACCATGCAGATCGAGGACGGCGAGTTTTGTTTCCTGGTGGGGCCTTCCGGCTCCGGTAAGTCTACCATCATCAAACTGATCACCGGTGAGCTCAAGCCCACCTCTGGTGCTGTCCATGTCAACGGCTATTCTCTGGAGCGGATTCGCCGCCGGGAGATTCCCTACCTGCGCCGTACCGTCGGCGTTGTGTTCCAGGACTTCCGCCTGATTGACAAGATGACGGTTTATGAGAATGTGGCCTTTGCCATGCGCGTGGTAGGCGCCAAGGAAAAGGAAATCAAGGAACGGGTTCCTTATGTGCTGGAACTGGTGGGACTGGAAGGCAAAATGAGCCGCCATCCCAATGAGATGTCCGGTGGTGAGCAGCAGCGTCTGGCCATTGCCCGGGCACTGGTGAACAACCCTTCCACCATCATCGCCGACGAGCCTACCGGTAACCTGGACCCGGAGCGCTCCTTTGAAATCATGGCTTTGCTGCAGGAAATCAACAACCTGGGCACCACCGTTCTGGTGGTTACCCACGCCCAGAACCTGGTGGAGCTGTTCGGCAAGCGGGTCATCGCCATTGACGAGGGCCTGGTAGTCCGGGACGGAACAGAGGAGGAAAACAACGATGAAGCTGAATAATCTGGGATATCTGCTGAAAGAAGGCTTCCGGGGTATTTTCCTCCATGGATTTATGTCCTTCGCCGCTGTGTGTGTTACGGTGGCCTGTCTGGTCATCGTGGGCAGCTTCTCCATCCTGGCCTACAATCTGGACATCATGGTGCAAGAACTGAACAAGACCAGTGAAATCCTTGTCTACATAGACACCGATCTGTCCGATGCGGAAGCCAAGAGTATCGGCACCAAAATTAACCTGCTGGACAATGTGCTCCAGTCCACCTTCATCTCCCGGGAACAGGCCCTGGAAGACTTCATCGCTGACCATGACGGCGACAGCGCCTTCAGCGGCGTTCAGGCCCAGGACCTGCGTCACCGGTATGTGGTGGTGCTGGAAGACAATACCAAAATGGAGCAGACCGACGAGCAGCTCAAGCAGCTGCCCGGTGTAGCCAAGACTGACGCAGCCTACGAACTGGCGGAGGGCTTTACCACCATTCAGAACGTGCTGCACATGGTCTCCATTGCCATCATCGCCGTGCTGCTGGTGGTGTCGCTGCTGATTATTTCCAACACCGTTAAGCTGGCCATGTACGACCGTAAGGACGAGATCGCCATTATGAAAATGGTGGGCGCCACCAACGGCTTTATCCGGCTGCCCTTCGTGGTAGAAGGTTTTACCCTGGGCATGATCGGCGCTGTTCTGGCCTTTGGTTTGGAGTGGATGGCATACGATTCCATGGTCCGTAAGATTACGGAGGTTGACTCCCTGCAGCTGTTTACCTTCGTTCCGTTCCAGGAAGTCCTGATCCCCATGGTGGCGGTGTTTGGCGCCGCCGGCATGTTCGTCGGTATCGTGGGCAGCTGGACCTCCATCCGGAAGTTCATGGATGTGTAAATTCCAAATCAAAAGAAGGACCCTTAGCTTATGCGTAAAAATAAAAAAGCACATTCCCTGATCTGCCTTCTTTTGGTGGGTGTGATGCTTGCCGGTGCACTGCCGGTCAATGTCCAGGCGGCTTCTTCCTCGGAAATCCAGAAGGAAATTGACGCTCTGGAAGAGCAGAACGCCGCCATTCAGAAGGAGATTGACGCCATCCAGGGTCAGTATGATGCCAACTACAGCGACATGCAGGACATTGTGGCGCAGAAAAGTGCGATTGACCAGGAGATTACCCTGCTGAGCACCAAAATTGAAGCCACAAACCAGCAGATCGCTGCCTACAGCCAGCTGATTGCGGATACCCAGGAGGAGCTGGATACGGCCAAAGAGGAACTGCGTGTTCTGAGCCAGCAGCACCGGGAGCGGATTCGGGTGATGGAAGAGCAGGGCAAAATGTCCTACTGGGAAGTCATTTTCGAGGCCAACAGCTTTACGGAGCTTCTGGACCGGCTGAATATGATTGAGGAAATCAATGCTTCCGACCGCAAACGAATTGAGGAAATGCGGATTGCGGCGGATATTGTCAACGCCGCCCAGCTGAATCTGGAATCAGAAAAGCGGGACCTGGAGAGCACCCGGGTCCAGTTGGCGGCAGATGAGGAGGCGCTAGAAGAAAAGCGCAGCGAATCTGACGACCTGCTCTATGAACTGGAGAAAAAGGCAGAAGAGTTCGAATTGCTGCTGGCCCAGTCCGAAATTCTCCAGGACGAACTGATGCTGGAGATCGCCGCCAAGGAAAAGGAACTGGAAGAGGCGAAGTACGACGAGTACCTGGCAAAGCTGGCCCTGCAGGGTCAGAACCCGCCCTCTGACGCAGCCTGGACCACACCGGTTTCCGGCTATACCCTGACAAGCCCCTTTGGCATGCGGGTGCACCCCATTCTGGGTACCTCCCGGATGCACAACGGCATCGATATGGCCTGTGCCCAGGGAACGCCCATCTACGCGACCCGGGCCGGTAAGGTCACGGTGGCTTCCTACCAGGCCGGCGGTGCGGGCAACTATGTCAGCATCAACCACCTGGACGGCTTTGCTTCCATTTATATGCACATGACCAACTATGTTGTCTCTGCGGGACAAACCGTGGCCCAGGGACAGCTCATCGGCTATGTAGGCAGCACCGGCTTGTCTACCGGCCCCCACCTCCATTTTGGCATTTCTTATGCTGGAACTTATGTAAACCCATTGGCATACATTTACTAACACGATGTGTGCCCCCGCATTGGAAAAGGAGTACATTATGAACAAACGCAAACAATTGGTATCCGTTCTGGCAGGCGTCATGGCGGCAGTGATGCTGCTGACCCTGATTCTGAGCCTGCTGCCGACTGCTGCCAGCGCTGCATCTTCCAGCGAAATCCGCAAGCAGATCAATGCGCTGAAGGAAGAAAAAGAACAGATCAAAGAAAAGATTGCTGAAGTTCAGGAACAATATGAAGCGAATGAGAACGAGATTTATGACCTCATTGCCAAGAAAAATGTCATCGACCAGGAAATTCAGCTGCTGAATACCCAGATTGAGAACATCAACAACCAGCTGAAAGCTTACAATACCCTGATTGCGGACAAGCAGGACGAGCTGGACCATGCCGAGGAACGGTACCAGACCCTGAACGATGAAAATAAGCTGCGTATTCGCACCATGGAAGAAGAAGGTGAGCTTTCCTACTGGGAGGTTCTGTTCAATGCCAACAGCTTCTCCGACCTTCTGGACCGGCTGAACATGGTGGAAGAAATTGCTGCTTCCGACAACCGTCGTCTGGAAGAGCTGGCGGAGGCTGCCAACAATGTGGTGGTTGCTCAGCAGGAGCTGGAATCCGAGAAGGCAGAGATGGAAACCGTCAAGCAGGAACTGGACGCTGCCCAGGTGGAAATGGATGCCAAGCGACAGGAAGCCGACGACCTGTTCCAGCAGCTGCTGAGCAAGGGCGATGAGCTGACTGCTCTGCAGGCAGAGTTTGAAGCCCAGGAGCAGGAGTTCCTGAAGCAGATTGCTCAGAAGGAAGTGGAGTTCAACGAAGCCAAGCAGGCAGAGTTCCTGGCATGGCTGGCTACCTCCGTTCCTCCGGAAACTACCGGAGGCGCTGGTTCCAGCGGCGGCTCCTCCGGCGGTACCGGCGGTAGCAGCGGTGGCGGCGGCTGGGTCGTACCCTGCAGCTACACATCCATCACCAGCCCCTTCGGTTATCGGGAATCTCCCACGGCCGGTGCTTCTACTTACCATCAGGGCGTTGACCTGGATACCGGTACCGGCTGGCCGGTAGTTGCTTCCCGGGGCGGTGTGGTTACCATTGCTGGTTTTGCCAGTGCTGCCGGTAACTATGTTCAGATTGACCATGGCGACGGCTTCCGCTCGGTTTACATGCACCTGAGTTCCATTGGTGTGTCTGTAGGACAGATTGTCAGCACCGGAGAGTACATTGGCGCTACCGGTAAAAGCGGTATTGCTACCGGCGACCACCTGCACTTCGGCATTTCTCTGAACGGCGTTTATGTGAATCCCTGCAGTTATGTTGCACTGTAATGGATGTTTCCCACAGCCCCTCGGGGCTGTGGGAACCTTTGCAATGAGGTGATTTTTTGAAACAGAAAGTCCTGCAAATCGGTTCGTATATTCTGGTAGCGGCTTTGGCCTCCGCGTTGACCCTGGTGGGGATGGGAGGTGTTCCGGAAACCAGCAAGCTGTCCCAGCTGCAATCTCTGATTGAAGAGCGCTATATTGAAGGCGCAGATCCCACAGCCCTGGAAGATGCAGCGGCGAACGCCATGGTGGCAGCCACCGGCGACCGCTGGAGCTACTATATTCCCGCCAGCGAGTATGAAACCTACCAGGAAAACATGGCCAACGCCTATGTGGGAGTGGGAATCACCATTTTGTCCTCGGAAGATGTAGAAGGCTTCCGGATCATGTCGGTGACTCCCGACGGCCCTGCGGAAGAGGCAGGCGTCCAAAAAGATGATGTGCTGATCGGCGTGGATGGGCAGGACGTTCGGCAAAGCGATGCCAATCAGGTGCGCAACCTGGTGCGGGGAGAAGAAGGCACCGACGTGGTTCTGACGGTCCTGCGGGAAGAAGCGGAACTGGAACTGACGGTGCAGCGGCGGCATATGGAAACACCGGTGGCAACCTATACCATGCTGGAAAATCAGGTAGGCCTGGTGACCATTGAGAATTTTGACTCCCGCTGCTCGGAAGAAACCATCGCCGCCATTGAAGCGCTGCGGGAAGAAGGCGCCCAGAAGCTGATTTTTGACGTGCGCAACAACCCCGGCGGATTTGCGGAAGAACTGGTGAAGGTGCTGGATTACCTGCTGCCGGAAGGCAACCTGTTCCGGACGGAGCGCTACGACGGCTATGAGGATGTGGACGTATCCGACGAAAATTTCCTGGACATGCCCATGGCGGTGCTGGTCAATGGGGATTCCTACTCCGCCGCGGAGTTTTTTGCCGCGGCGCTGCAGGAGTATGAAGCCGCCATTGTGGTAGGCGAGCATACCAGCGGCAAGGGGCATTTCCAGACGACCTATCAGCTGAGCGACGGCTCAGCCGTGGCCCTGTCCATCGGCAGATACTATACCCCCAAGGGCGTTTGCCTGGAGGGTGTGGGCATTGAGCCGGATGTTCCCGTAACCGTGGATGAAGATACTGCCATGGAAATCTATTTTGACTCCCTGCCTTGGGAGGAAGACCCGCAGATTCAAGCAGCGCTGGATGCGCTGAAATAAACAGGAGGTATTTTGTTATGCACGAACTACTGAAAAACCGCCGCAGCGTCCGCAAGTACAAGCCCCAGCAGATCACCAACGCAGAGCTGGATGCCATTCTGGAGGCGGGACTCTATGCCGCCAGCGGCAAGAACAGCCAGAAAACCGTGATGGTTGCCGTCCGGGACAAGCAGACCCGGGATCAGCTGTCCAGAATGAATGCGGAAATCCTGGGCACCACCGGCGATCCTTTCTTCGGCGCGCCTTGCGTGGTGGTGGTTCTGTCCGACCCGGAGCGGAATACCTGGCTGGAAGACGGCAGCCTGGTTATGGGCAATCTGATGCTGGCTGCCAGCGAAATGGGCCTGGGCAGCTGCTGGATTCACCGGGCACAGCAGGCTTTTGACAGCCCTGAGGGCAAGGAGCTGCTGAGAAAATGGGGACTGCCGGAGCACCTGAAGGGTGTGGGCCACTGCATCCTGGGCTATCCCGATGAAGAGCCGGTGACAAAACCCCGTCTGCCGGGCCGTATCGTAAAAGTGTAATCCCAAGCCGCCGGTTTTACGCCGGCGGCTTTTTTTCGTGAAACGGGGATTGTCAGAGGAATGAAACTGTGCTAAAATACGCATAACAATGACACAATCAGTCAAAGGAAATTGGAATGGGCAAATCCCAACGGTACCAAGCCGCCGTAGACGGACATAGGCTCGCCGGAAACCATTGGAGCAATCTGAGAAGGTTCCCGGCATACAGCGTCCGGAGTCGGAATACGGACTTTGACGGAAATCGCAAGACTCTTGGGGACGGTCTGGCGGTTGGTTTTTCAGGATTACCGGCTTATTGCGGCAATATGCATTTTCGTCCCCGAAAGGGGACGTTTTCTGTTTATGCGCTATGATGCCTTTTCCAAATGCCACCCCCTGACCAATTTCTTGTTTTTCCTGGGGGCAATCGGCTTTTGCGTGGTGATTCAACACCCCATGTATCTTGCAGCCGGAGCGGTGGGGGCCGGAGGGTATTACCTGCTGCTCAAAGGAAGGGACGGATGGAAGCGGATTGCCGGATTGGTTCCGGTATTTGTGGTGATTGCCGGGTTGAACCCTTTGCTGAATACCTATGGTGAGCGCCTGCTGTTTACGGTGTTTGGCAGACCCTATACCCTGGAAGCGCTGTACTACGGAATGGCGGTGGCGGGGATGTTTGTGGTGATGATTCTGTGGTTTGGCTGCTACAGTATGGTGCTGACCAGCGATAAATTTGTGTGCCTGTTTGGCAGCCTGATTCCGGCGTTGTCGCTGCTGCTGGTGATGGTGCTGCGGATGATTCCCAGTCTGGCCCGGAAGGGCAATCAAATTGCCGATGCCCGCACCTGTATCGGCAAAGGGGTCACCGGGGCCAATTCCGCCAAAGAAAAGATTGCCGGCGGCATGCAGGTGCTGTCCGCGTTGACGGACTGGGCGCTGGAGGGAAGCATCATCACCGCCGACGCCATGCGCTGCCGGGGCTACGGCACCGCAAAGCGCACCAGCTTCCGGATTTATCGAATGACTGCCCGGGACTGGGTGCTGATTGGCACCATGGCGGTGCTGGCTGCAGGTGTGCTTCTGGCGGGAGGCACCGGGGCCACCTTTACCCCGGAGCTGTGGATTGCCCCGCCCACCTGGGGGCTGGCTGCTTATGGGGCATTTTTGCTGATTCCTACGCTACTTTACTTGCAGGAGGCTGTCCAATGGCACATTTCCATATCCGGGATCTGACCTTTTCCTATCCCGGTGCCAAGCGCCCGACATTAAGCGGCGTGAATCTGACCATTGAAAAAGGGGAATATGTGGTACTTTGCGGCAAAAGCGGCAGCGGCAAGACAAGCCTTCTGCGGCACCTGAAATCCGTACTGACCCCTTACGGAAGCCGCAGCGGACAGGTACTCTTTGACGGTATGCCTTTGCAGCAGGTGAGCCAGTACGACCAGTCCCGGAAAATCGGCTTTGTGATGCAAAATCCCGACGAGCAGCTGGTTACGGACAAAGTTTGGCATGAACTGGCCTTTGGCCTGGAAAATCTGGGGGTGGATCAGAAAACCATCCGGCTGCGGGTAGCGGAAATGGCCAGCTATTTTGGCCTTCAGGACTGGTTTGACCGGGAGGTTGCCACCTTGTCCGGCGGCCAGAAGCAGCTGCTGAACCTGGCCTCTATTATGGCCATGCAGCCCCAGGTGCTGATTCTGGACGAGCCTACCAGCCAGCTGGACCCCATTGCTGCCTCGGATTTTCTCAACACCGTGCGGAAAATCAATATTGAACTGGGTACCACCATTATCATCACCGAACACCGTCTGGAGGATATCTACCACAGCGCCGACCGGGTGGTGGTGATGGAAGAAGGAAGGGTCATTGCCAGCGACGGTCCCAGACAAGTGGGATGCCTTCTGTGGCAGCAGGATTCTGCCATGTTTGCCGCCCTGCCCACCCCTACCCGGGTGTTCTACCAATCCGGTGCGGAAGGAAAGTGCCCCTTGACCGTGCGGGAAGGCAGAAGCTGGCTGACGAAAACCTTTGAAAACCGGAGCCTCACGGCCCTGGAGCCGGAGATGGAACCGGAAGCCCCCAAGAAACGGGAAAATGCCCTGCGAATTCAGGAAACCTGGTTCCGCTACGAAAAGCAGGGAAGGGATATCCTCCGGGGGCTGAATCTGGAAGTGCCCCGAGGATGCATCTTCGCCATAGTGGGGGGAAACGGCGCTGGAAAGTCCACCACGTTAAAAACCATCTGCGGTATCTGCAAGCCCTACCGGGGCAAGGTAGAGCTGTTTGGAAAACCCATCAAAAGCTATGGCGCCAGTCTCTACCGGGGCTGCGTTGCCATGCTGCCCCAGGACCCCAGAAGTCTGTTCGTGGGCAAAACCCTCCGGGAGGACTTGCGGGAAATGTGCCGGGAGGAAGGCCCGATTCAGGCCGTGGCCAAAACCTGTGAAATTACCCATCTGCTGGATGCCTACCCCTATGACATCTCCGGCGGAGAGCAGCAGCGGGCAGCTTTGGCAAAAGTGCTGCTGACCAACCCGAAGCTTCTGCTGCTGGATGAACCTACCAAGGGCCTGGACAGCTTCTTTAAGGGAAAATTTGCGGAAATTTTGAAAAAACTGAAAGCCCAGGGCATTACCATCATCCTGGTATCCCACGACGTGGAGTTCTGCGCAGAGTACGCTGATCTGGTTGGCATGTTCTTCGACGGGCAGATTGTCACCACCGATACCCCCCATCGGTTCTTCGGTCAGAACAGCTTCTACACCACCGCCGCCAACCGGATGAGCCGGTGTGTGTTCCAAAATGCCGTTACCGCCGGGGATGTTGCAGTGCTGTACCGTAAGAATTTGGAGGAGATCCGGTGAAAAAGACCACAATTTGCAATCTGCTGCTTCTGTTTGTGCTGATTCCGGGTACGTTATTTCTGGGAACCCAGTTGTCCGGCAGATGGTACTATCTGACCAGCACCATGATGATTGTGGAGGTTATGATCCCCTTTTTCCTGGCTTTCGAGACCCGGCGGCCCCAGGCCCGGGAATTGGTGACTCTGGCGGTGATGTGCGCCCTGGCGGTTGCCTCCCGGGTGGTGATGCTGATTCCCAATTTCAAGCCCATGACTGCCATTGTGATGATTACCGGCATTGCCCTGGGAGCCCAGTCCGGCTTCGTCTGCGGTGCGGTGGGAGCCTTTGCCAGCAACTTCTTTTTCAGCCAGGGTCCCTGGACACCATGGCAGATGATGGCCTACGGCTTTGCAGGATTTTTGGCTGGGGGACTGTTTCACAAACGCTTCCCTCTGCGCAATCCGGCAGCTTTGGCAGTGTGGGGATTTTTCACCATTGTGCTGGTGATTGGCCCGCTTCTGGACTGCTGTACGGTGTTCACCGTCAGCAGCCGGATTACCTGGAAATACGCCCTGGCGGTGTTTACCGCAGGATTTGCCTACAATGTGCAGCATGGCATTGCCTGCGCGGTGACATTGCTGCTGTTTTCCAGACCCTTGCTCAGCAAACTGGAGCGGCTCAAGACAAAGTATGGCATGATGGATGCCGGATAGGAGGCATGGTATGCAGCGGCAGCAGTTTTATCTTTCGACCATCGATTCCCAGGCAGGAAAGCTTGCCAGAGCCCACGGCCTGGGGGTGGAAATCGCGGAATTTTGCACCGCCTGGAATTTAGACGACCATTTTCCGGAAACGGATGCTGCACTGGAGAAAACCCTTGCGGGCGTCTCCCGCCGGGTGCTCCACGGCCCCTTTAACGAGCTGTTTGCCTGTGCGGTTGACCCCAAAGCCCGGCAGCTGGCGAAGTTTCGTTATGAACAGGCATTGGATATGGCCCGACACTACGGAGCCGACAAAGTGATTCTTCACGGCGGCTACAATCCTTGGCTTTATTTTCCAGTGTGGTATCAGGAGCAGTCCATTGCCTTCTGGAAGGATTTTGACATCCCGGAAGGCATGATGGTATGCTTGGAAAACGTACTGGAACCGGAGCCGGAGATGCTTTTGCGGATTGTCCGGGAGGTGGGTAACCCCCGGCTGGGGCTGTGCCTGGATGTGGGTCATGTGAACGCCTATTCCCAGGTGCCGGTGATGCAGTGGCTGGAAGACAGCGCCGAGTTTATCCGGCACTTTCACATACATAATAATTTCGGTGACAAAGACAGTCACCAGAATTTGCAGAAGGGCACCATCCCCATGAAAGCGCTGCTGGAAGGCATTGCATCTTTGTGCCCCCAGGCAACAGTTACCTTGGAAATTCCAGAAGGAGAGCCATCTGTGAAGTGGCTGGAAGAGCATATATTTTGAGGAGGAAACGGATATGGAAACGGAACTGAAGTCCCTGCTGGCAAGCATCACCCCTTTGGATGAAGCAGCTATGGAGCTGGCCCGGAAGCGGCAGGCCCAGCTTGCCAAGCCCCCCGGAAGCCTGGGACGGCTGGAAGATTTCTCCATTCAGCTGGCGGGTATTACGGGACAGGTACATAACCAGGTGGAGAAAAAGCACTTGTTGGTGTTTGCTGCCGATAACGGCGTTGTGGCCGAGGGCGTATCCAGTTCTCCCCAGTCCGTGACCTTGATGCAGACCATTAACCTGACCCAAGCCAAAACCGGCGCTGCCACCCTGGCAAAGTATTTTGGCTGCGGCATTACCGTGTGTGATGTGGGTGTCAATGCCAATATCCGGGAACCGGCGGTGCTGAATCGGAAGATTGCATACGGCACCCGGAACATGGCGAAAGAACCGGCTATGACCCGGGAGCAGGCACTGCAGGCCATTCTGACTGGTGTGCACCTGGCCATGGATACCGATGCCCAGGTCATGGGTGTGGGTGAAATGGGCATCGGCAACACCACCACTTCTTCCGCCATCCTGGCAGTGTTGTTGGGGGTGGACGTGGAGAAGGTCACCGGACGGGGCGGCGGCCTCACTGACGATAGTTTCCGGAAAAAGAAGGAAGTGATCCGTCAGGCCATTGCCCTGCACAAGCCCAAGGCTGAGGATGTGGTGGACGTACTGACCAAGGTAGGCGGATTTGACGTAGCGGCCATGTGCGGCGCCTTCCTGGGTGGTGCAGCCAGCCACCGGCCTATGGTCATTGATGGATTCATTTCCGCAGTGGCGGCGCTGTGCGCCTGCCGGCTGTGTCCCAATGTCCAGGGGTATCTGATTCCCAGCCATGCCTCCTTTGAAATTGGTTATAAGCTTGCCATGGAGGCCATGAACTTGCAGCCCATGCTGCTGCTGGGCATGCGGCTGGGAGAAGGAAGCGGCTGCCCCATCGCCTTCCAGGTGCTGGAAGCCGCCTGCGCCATCATCAACCATATGGCAACCTTCGACCAGGCTGGCATTGACGATACCTACCTGGACGAAATCCGGGCAGGAGATAAGTTTACTGTGGAGGCTAGGGTATGACCTTTTTTCTCTCCGGCGGCGCAAAAAACGGAAAATCCACCCTGGCCCAGAACCTGGCCGTAGCCCTGGCTGAGGGCAAAACCCACTATTATGTGGCTACCATGATTCCCGTGGACGAGGAAGACCGGCTGCGGATTCAGCGGCATATTGAAGACCGGGAAGGATTGGGCTTTACCACCTTGGAGTGTGGCAGAAATATCCTGTCCTGCCTGGAGCATGCCGACCCCAAGGCCACTTTCCTGCTGGACAGCGTGACGGCGCTGCTGATGAATGAACTGTTCCGGGAGGACAAGGGCTACCAGATGGATCTGGAAGCTGCCCGCCGATGTGGGGAAGATCTGGAAACCTTTGCCAGAACTGTGGGCAACGCCGTTTTTGTCAGCGACTATATTGCCTCGGATGCGGGGCACTACGACGAAACCACCGAGCAGTACCGGAAAATTCTGGCGGACATTGACCGGCGGCTGGCAGGGGTCTGCGATACCGTGGTAGAGGTGTCGGCAGGTCAGTATATCATCCACAAGGGAGCGTTGCCGCTATGAAAGTATATTTACAAGCCTTTGCCATGTGTCAGAGCATGTTCTGCGCCATTCCCAGCCCCTTCCGGGTATGGGAAGAAAAGGCCAGAGACAAAATGCTGCTGTTTCTGCCCCTGGTAGGGCTGGAAATGGGCCTGATCTGGGGAGCGCTGTCCTGGGTTCTGGGGAAGCTGGCGCTGCCGCCGCTGGTCATTGCCCTGGCAATCAGCATGTATCCTTACCTGGCTACCGGATTTTTGCACCTGGACGGGTTCATGGATGTGACCGATGCGGTAAAATCCTGCCGGGATTTGCAGCGGCGGCGGGAGATTCTGAAGGATTCCCATGTAGGCTCCTTTGCGGTGATTGCCTGCGCCATGCTGCTGCTGAGCCAGTTTGCCCTGGTGGCGACGGCAGAGCAGGGAATTGGGGTTCTGGTGCTGCTGCCCATGGTAAGCCGGTGCTGCTCTGCTTTGGCGGTGTCCACGCTCAAGCCCATGTCCACCAGCCAGTTTGCCAGCCAGCACTTTCCCAAGGGCCATGTGCTGGTGCTGGGGCTGATGCTGTGCGCTGCTTTGGCGGCGGGCTTTTTGGTCGGTATCCGGACGGGAGCTGCGCTGCTTGGCTGTCTGGCAGGCTACGGTTTGGCCCTGCGCCGGGGTTACCGGTCCTTGGAAGGTATGAATGGAGACATTGCAGGCTACGCCCTGACCCTGGGAGAACTTTGGGGTCTTGGGGTGTATGCCCTGCTGTAAGGAGAAGACTATGATTTTGATCATCGGCGGTGCGTACCAGGGAAAGCTGGAGTACGCAAAAACTGCATTTTCTTTGCAAGATTCGGACATTTTCACCTGCTCAGGGAAAGAAGTGGATTTGTCCAGAAAGTGCGTCTATGCCCTGGAAGAATTCTGCTTTGCCTGCGTCCAGGCAGGAGAAGAACCGGCGGACTTTTTCCGGCAGCACCGGCAGAAGATTCAGGACAGCATTCTGATTTGCCAGGATATTTTCTGCGGCGTGGTGCCCATGGGTGCGGATGTCCGGGAGTGGCGGCAGGCAACCGGCCGACTGTGCCAGTATCTGGCGGCGGAGGCTGACCAGGTGATCCGGATTTTCTGCGGATTGGAGCAGAGGCTGAAATGACCATCTATCTCATTCGCCACGGCAAAACCCAGGCAAATCTGCAGCACCTGTACTGCGGCAGCACAGACCTGCCCCTGTCTGAACAGGGGAGGGAAGAACTGAGACAGCTGCACTATGCCATAGAGAATGTGAAATTCATTACCAGCGGCATGCTGCGTACGGAGCAGACCCTGGAAATCTTCTTTGGTTCTGTGCCCCACGCCCAGGAACCGGGACTGAGGGAAGTGGATTTCGGCGCTTTTGAAATGCTAAGTTATGAGGAGCTGAAAGATGACCCAGACTACCAGGCCTGGCTCACTGGGGACAACGAAGCCAATGTCCCACCCCAGGGAGAAAGCGGACTGCAAATGCGTCAGCGGGTGCTGGAGGCCTTTTCCCGGGTCAAAGAAGATACGGTCATCATCGCCCACGGTGGGGTGATTGCCGCCATTATGGAGCATCTGTTCCCGGAGGAGGGAAAAAACCGCTACCAGTGGCAGCCCAAACCTGGTCATGGCTATGCCGTGACCCAGGGGCGTTATTGGCCCATCCCGGAGCAGGGGAAGTAGCACTTGCAAAATCTGCCGATTTTGGGTAAAATGGAGACAATCGGCGCGGCGCAGCGGGAGGAAAGTCCCCCAGCGCAATGAGGAATGATGACAGCGCAGAGCCTTGGGTCTGCGCTGTTTTCGTTGGAGGAGCCTATGGAATTATCAGCGTATTTTTCTGCCCATCCGAAAGCCGCCATTGCCTTCTCCGGCGGGGTGGATTCGGCGTATCTGCTGTACGCCGCAGTGCAAAGCGGCGCAGATGTCCGGGCCTATTATGTGAAAACCCCCTTTCAGCCCCAATTTGAGTATGAAGATGCGCAAAAACTTTCCCGGCAGCTGGGTGTGGAAATGGTGACCCTTCCCGTGGATGTGCTGTGCCGGGAGGAGATTGTATCCAACCCGGCAAACCGGTGCTACTTCTGCAAACGGGCGCTGTTTTCCCGGATTCTGGAAGCTGCCGCAGAGGATGGGTTTTCCCTGATTCTGGACGGTACCAACGCATCCGACGATGATGCAGACCGTCCGGGCATCCAGGCCCTGCGGGAGCTGCAGGTGCAGTCTCCCCTGCGGCTGTGCGGCCTGACCAAGGAGGAAATCCGTCGACTGTCCAAAGAGGCGGGTCTGTTTACCCACAATAAGCCTGCCTATGCCTGCCTTGCCACCCGGATTCCCACCGGGGAGCGGATTACCCTGGACAAACTGGAAAAAACGGAGCGGGCAGAACAATTCCTGGCATCCCTGGGATTCCGGGATTTCCGGGTGCGGCTGGATCACGGCAAGGCAAGAATCCAGGTGCGGCCGGAGGATTTGACTTTGGTTATGGAAAATCGGCAGAACATTCTGGACACCCTGGGACAGTTCTATGATGGGGTTGTGCTGGATTTGGAGGTGCGTCATGCAATCTGATGTCAAAAAGCTGTTGGAGGCCGTTCAGGCGGGGAGCGTCAGCGTAGACGATGCCCTGCACAAGCTGAAACTGTCGGCTTTTGAAGATATTGGCTATGCCAAGGTGGATCTTCACCGGAAAATCCGCCAGGGAGCGGCGGAGGTGATTTACGGCGCGGGAAAAACCCCGGAGCAGATTGCCGGAATTGTGGCTGCCATGGAAAAAAACGGACAAAACCGGATTCTCATTACCCGCATGTCCCAGGAAGCGGCGGATTTTGTCAGCAAAACTGCCAATCTGGACTACCGCCCCTTGTCCAAGGTGGGCATCATCGGCGGTTTCCCGGAGCCGGATGGACTGGGCAAGGTGGTGATTGCCACCGGCGGCACCAGTGACATTCCTGTGGCGGAAGAGGCAGCCCTCACTGCGGAAATTCTGGGCAGTCAGGTGGTACGGCTGTATGATGTAGGAGTTGCCGGTGTCCATCGGCTGCTGGCTCATATGGAGCTGATTATGGATGCCAGTGTGATTATTGCCATCGCCGGAATGGAAGGGGCACTGGCCAGTGTGGTGGGTGGCCTTGCGGACTGCCCGGTGATTGCGGTGCCCACCAGTGTGGGGTACGGCGCTTCCTTCGGCGGGGTTTCGGCGCTGCTGAGCATGCTCAATTCCTGCGCCAGCGGGGTCAGTGTGGTGAACATTGACAACGGTTTCGGTGCGGGATTCCTGGCCAACCGGATCAATCACATGGAGGCAAAATCATGAAAACACTCTATATTGACTGCGGCATGGGTGCGGCGGGAGATATGCTGGCGGCAGCCCTGAGTGAGCTGTTGCCGGACAAGGAAGAATTTCTTCGCACCATGAATGGCCTGGGTCTGCCCGGTGTGGCGGTTTCCCTGGAAAAGGCAGAAAAGTGCGGCATCACCGGCATCCACTTCCGGGTAACGGTAGGCGGTGAGGAAGAAGGGCAGCACCATCACCATAGCCATTCCGGCCTGGGGGACATCGAAGCTATGGTTGCGTCCATGCCCATTCCAACCATGGTGAAGCTGGATGTGCTGGCGGTGTATCAGCTCATTGCCCAGGCGGAAAGCCATGTCCATGGCGTGCCGATGCAGAATATCCACTTTCACGAAGTGGGCACCCTGGATGCCCTGGCGGATATTACAGCGGTTTGCCTGCTGATGTACCAGCTGAAACCGGACCAGGTGATTGCCTCGCCGGTCCATGTGGGCAGCGGCAGCGTCCGGTGCGCCCACGGGGTGCTGCCGGTTCCGGCTCCTGCCACGGCGGAGCTGCTGCGGGACATCCCCATTTACGGCGGAGAAATTGCCGGGGAGCTGTGCACCCCCACTGGGGCTGCGCTGCTGAAGCATTTCGTCACCAAATTCTCCGATATGCCCCCTATTCGTGTGCAGGCCATGGGCTACGGCATGGGCAAAAAGGACTTTGAGCGAGCCAACTGTGTTCGGATTTTGCTGGGAGAAACGGAGGAAAAACCGGAGCGGATTTTGTCTCTGCAATGCAACGTTGACGATATGACCGGCGAGGCGGTGGGTTTTGCCCTGGAAAAGTTGCTGGAATTGGGGGCACTGGATGCCTTCACCGTGCCCATCGGGATGAAAAAATCCCGCCCGGGTATTCTGCTCAGCGTCCTGTGCCGGGAGTCTGACCGGGATAAAATGGTGGCGGCCCTGTTCCGCCATACCACCACCCTGGGCGTCCGGGAGCTTCTCTGTGACCGCCATACCCTGCACCGGGAAATCCAAACCCTGGACACGCCCTTCGGAAAGGTACACAAGAAGGTCAGTTCCGGCTACGGCGTTCATCGGGAAAAGTATGAATATGAAGATCTGGCTGCCATCGCAAGGCAGCGCCAGATGAGCCTGGAAGAGATATTGGCCAATCTGTAACAACAAAGCCGGACGCTTGCCGTCCGGCTTTTTGCATATGTCCGGCGGAGAAACAAGAAAATCTTAAGTTTTATCCGGTTCCATTTTGTAGGATTTTGTGATAAAATGTAATCAATTAAACATTATCTCAGCAAAGAACAGGAGAAACCCTATGGCAGGAAAATTTGAGAAGCCTCGCAGCCGGGAAGACAGAAGCCAAGCTGCTGCGCCAACGGAGCGCAGGCATACCCCATCCCGGACGGCTCCCTCCAGGCCGGCGCAGGAACAACGGCAGGCTCCGAGCAGACCAGCACCGGAACGCCGCCAAGGGCAGAATATATCCCGTAGTCGGGAAGAAAGTAAGATACCGCCCAGACGGCCCCGCCGCCAGCGCCGCCGGAAGTCTGTACTGCCCATTGCTGCAGCGGCAGGTGTCCTATTGCTGGCGCTGGTGGTGTGCCTGAGTGTTTTTGGCAAGGAAAAATCTCCTTCCTCCGACCAGCCGGAGCAGATGGAAACCCAGGAGGAAACCCAGCCCCTGACCGTAACCGCCCGGGCAACCATAGCCTCCCAGGGAGATCTGCTGATGCATGCCACCATATTCGGAGAAAAATGGGATGGCAATTGCTATGTAGGTGACGGCAAATACAATTTTGATTCTCTGTTTCAGTATATTTCCCCCTACACGTCCAAGGCAGACTTCATGGTAGCCAATCTGGAGACCACCCTGGGCGGAGACAGTTTCCCCTACCAGGGCAATCCCAGCTTCAACTGCCCCGACGCCCTTTTGGACTCGCTGACGGGAGCGGGGTATGATATGCTGCTCACCGCCAACAACCACTGCTACGACACGGTAATGACCGGACTGAAACGCACGGTGGAGCAGGTGCGAAAGGCCGGGATGACGGCGGTAGGCACCCGGCTTTCTTCCGATGAACCCCGGTATGCGGTGGTGGATGTCAACGGCATCCGGCTGGGAATTACCTGTTACACCTACACCATGGTCATGGACGAAGGCAAGCCTCGGCTGAACAACAATTCCCAGGTGGAGCAGCCGGAATTGGTGAACTATTTCAGCACGGAAAACTTGCCCGCATTCTATTCAGAATTGGAATCCGTCTGCCAGCAGATGAAGCAGGACGGAGCCCAAGCTACCATTGTCTACATCCACTGGGGTACGGAATACGAAATCACCGAGGATGCCACCCAGCGGGCTATGGCGCAGAAAATTTGCGATATGGGCGTGGATGTAATTATCGGCGGCCATCCCCATGTGGTGCAGCCCATGGATCTGCTCAGCAGCACCACCGACCCGGAGCATAAGACTATTTGCATTTACTCTCTGGGCAATGCGGTTTCGAATCAGCGCATTGAGGAAATGAAACGGAAAACCGGTCATACCGAAGATGGCGTCATGTTCAGCGTCACCTTTGAAGGGTATTCCGACGGCACCATGAAGGTGGCGGCGGTGGACGTGCTGCCCACCTGGGTGAATAAGTTTACCAACGCCAACTGGAAATACGAGTATAACATTCTGCCCCTGGACAAGGCGCAGCAGGACCAGTGGACAACCCAGTTCAATCTGACCCAGGAGCAGTATACCAATGCCTGCAAATCTTATGATCGGACTATGGAGATTCTCACCCCGGGGCTGACCAAATGCCAGACCTACCTGAGCCAGGATGGGGATGAGCAGCCCCAGACCGAGGCAACGACGGAAGTTACGCAAGCGGCATAAGACAAAAAGCGTGTTCTGACAGAATGGTTTTTCTCGTCAGAACACGCATTTTTTGTGGGAAAAAGCTGCCGCCATCGAGCTGTGGTTGGCGGGTGTCCAGTGGACACCCGCATCTGTTGGTTCGAGTCCCGTCCTTTCGGGAATAAACAAAAAAGCAGATACTCAAATGAGTATCTGCCTTTTTTGGTACGCCGGAAGGGACTCGGTACACTAAGGAGCTGCCGCCATCGAGCTGTCGGCAGGCGGGTGTCCACTGGACACCCGCATATGTTGGTTCGAGCCCCTTCCTCTCAAGGATAAACAAAAAAGCAGATACTCAAATGAGTATCTGCCTTTTTGGTACGCCGGAAGGGACTCGGTACGTTAAGGAGCTGCCGCCATCGAGCTGTCGGCAGGCGGGTGTCCACTGGACACCCACATTCAATAGTTCGAGCCCCTTCCTTTCAAGGATAAACAAAAAAGCAGATACTCAAATGAGTATCTGCCTTTTTGGTACGCCGGAAGGGACTCGAACCCCCAACCCTCGGAACCGGAATCCGATGCTCTATCCATTGAGCCACCGGCGCATATCGCTTGTCAGCCTAGCTATTATAGCAGTCTTTTCCGGCTTTGTAAAGAGGTTGGGGAAAATATTTTTTGAAAGAGTGTAGGTGTTACAATGATGTGTGACAAATAGAAAAAAGAATAGCGAATAGGAGTGATCTGTGTTAAGGTTAAGTTG
>CALXDU010000005.1 GCA_944387145.1 uncultured Oscillospiraceae bacterium
GGAAGCGGTTTCCGCTTTTGGTGACGGATCTGTGTACCTGGAAAAGTATGTGTCTCCTGCCCGCCATGTAGAATTGCAAATCCTGGCGGATGAACAGCACAATGTGGTCTGCTTGGGAGAGCGGGACTGCTCCTTGCAGCGGCGCAATCAGAAGCTGCTGGAGGAAACCCCATCTCCCGCAGTTACACCGCAGCAGCGCCAAAAGATCATTTCCTTAGCCGTGGATGCGGTGAAGAAAATCGGATATGTGGGTGCCGGTACCCTGGAGTTTCTCCTGGACCGGGAGGGTAATTTCTGGTTTATGGAAATGAATGTCCGTCTCCAGGTGGAGCACTGTGTTACGGAAATGCTTACCGGAATTGACTTGGTCAAGTGGCAGATTCGAATTGCCGCCGGAATTCCATTGAATTTTACCCAGGAGGACATTCCCATGACCGGCTGCGCTATTGAGTGCCGGATTAACGCCGCCAGCTGCGGCCAGCTGGAAATGCTCCATGTCCCCGGAGGTCCCTCCGTTCGCTTTGATACCTGTCTGGTGGAGGGTACACAAGTCTCTCCTTACTATGATTCTCTCCTGGGAAAATTGATTGTCTATGCCAAAACCCGGGAAGAAACGCTTAGAAAACTCCGGGCAGCCCTGTGCGAGCTGGTAATCCGGGGAATTCCCA
Organism: uncultured Oscillospiraceae bacterium; assembly: GCA_944387145.1. GTDB lineage: Bacteria > Bacillota > Clostridia > Oscillospirales > Oscillospiraceae > Faecousia. The sequence goes on from CALXDU010000005.1 coordinate 669, forward strand.
CCAATATCGAAGAGCAGCTGGCATTTGTGGCAGATGATCGATTTATCTCAGGAAATTACGATTTGACCTTTATGGGCAACAGGTGAGACTATGGCATTTATCAATTTTTTGAAACCGAAAAATCAGTTGGAAGAAGGGGGACGCTCCGCTGCGCCTGTACATCAGGATGATGGAGAACCGGAAAAGACCTGCCCCAACTGCCATAAGCCCATTGCGCTGAGCCGTCTGTGGGCCGAAAATCTGGTCTGCCCCTGCGGCTATCACTTCCGGATGACAGCCCGGCAGCGGATTGCCACCATTGCAGACAAAGGCAGCTTTCAGGAGTTGTTCCGCCAGGTAAAAGGAGGAAATCCCCTTGCTTTTCCCGGTTATGACGGGAAGCTGGAGACAGCCAAAACCGCCAGTGGGGAAGAGGAAGCCGTTTTGTGCGGTACCGCCTCCATTGGTGGAAACAAGTGCTGCTTGTTTGTAATGGAGCCGGGATTTATGATGGGTTCCATGGGAAGCGCAGTAGGGGAGCGAATCACCATGCTCTTTGAGTTCGCTGCCCGGCATCGTCTGCCGGTAGTTGGCTTTACCGTGTCCGGTGGTGCCAGAATGCAGGAAGGGCTGCTGTCTTTGATGCAGATGGCAAAAACCAGCGCTGCGGTTAAACGCCACAGTGACGCAAGCCTTCTGTATGTTGTGGTTTTGACAGACCCAACTACCGGCGGCGTCACAGCCAGCTTTGCCATGGAGGCGGATATTATTCTGGCAGAACCCGGAGCAACGGTGGGCTTTGCCGGTGCCCGGGTGGTGGAACAAACTACCCGAAAGGCTCTGCCCAAAGAATTTCAGAAGGCAGAGTTTGTACTGCGGCATGGCTTTGTCGATGCCATCGTACCCAGAAACCGGCAGAAGCAGTATCTGACAGAACTGCTCAGTATGCATCAGGGAGGTTAGTCCAGTGAGTCAAGTACCCTATACCCGTGTAAAATTGGCCCGGGACAATGCAAGACCTACGGGTCTTGACTACATACAGCATATCTTCCAGGGATTTGTGGAATTTCACGGCGACCGGCGGTTCGGGGACGACCCGGCTATTGTGGGCGGAATTGCCCGGCTCAATGGGATGCCGGTTACGGTGATTGCCATTGAAAAGGGCCACACTGCCAAGGAACGGTCTTTTCGCAACTTCGGCGCTCCCCATCCGGAAGGATACCGCAAAGCCCTGCGGCTGATGAAGCAGGCGGAAAAATTCGGCAGACCCATTATCTGCCTGGTGGACACCTCCGGCGCTTACTGCGGCATTGGTGCCGAGGAACGGGGCCAGGGGCAGGCCATTGCGGAAAATCTGCTGGAAATGAGCACCCTCTGCGTTCCGATTATTTCCATAGTAATTGGAGAAGGCGGCAGCGGCGGAGCCTTGGCCCTGGCTCTGGCGGATCAGGTGTGGATGCTGGAAAATGCGGTGTATTCCGTCATTTCTCCGGAAGGGTGCGCCAGCATTTTGTGGAAGGATGCGGCAAAGGCGGAAGCCGCTGCTGCCAGCTTGAAGCTGACTGCGGAAGACGCAAAGAATTTGGGCGTGGTTGAGCGGGTAATCCCGGAACAGAATCTGGGAAAGACCATGTTTTATGACCACATCCGGGAACTGCTGGCACAGGAAATGGAAATGCTGTCCCGGAATCCGGAACTGGTCAGCCAGCGCTATGACCGTTTCCGCCAGATTGGCTGTGACGGGGTTACAGGTTAAGGAGCAAGTATGAGTATCTATCAAAAGTTTTGCACAGAAGTACTGGATGAGCAGGGGAAGCTGATCAATCTATCTTTGCACTATCCGGATGATTTTAACTTTGGCTATGATGTTGTCGATGCCATTGCCGAGGAAACACCGTCCAAACGGGCCATGGTTTGGTGCAATACGGAAAATGAAGAACACATCTTTACCTTTGACCAAATCCGCAGATACAGCAATCAGATGGCCAATGTGTTTGCCCAATCCGGAATCCAACGGGGTGACCGGGTGATGCTGGTGCTGAAACGGCACTACAGCTACTGGTTTGCGGTGATTGCCCTGCACAAATTGGGAGCTACTGCCATTCCAGCTACCCACATGCTGACCACCAGTGATTTTGTCTACCGCATCCAATCTGCCAAGGTCAAGGCCATTGTCTGTACGCCCCATAACGATGTTCCCCAGAAATTGCAAATCGCACTGAAGCAATGCGGAAGAGAAGAGTGCCTGTTGTGGACAGTTCAGGAGGATGTGGAAGGCTGCCGGAATCTGACCCGTGAAATGGCCCAGGTACCAGACACCTTCCAACGGATTTCCACAGTAGTTACGGACCCCATGCTTCTATACTTCACCTCTGGAACCACCGGATATCCCAAAGGCGTAATTCATGATTTTTCCTATCCCCTTGCTCATATTGTCACCGCCAAGTACTGGCAGCAGGCCCAGGAGGATGGACTGCACTTTACTGTGGCGGAAACCGGTTGGGCCAAGGCTTCCTGGGGAAAGCTCTATGGTCAGTGGCTGGTGGGCAGCGCGGTGATGGTGTATGATTTTGACAACTTTGAGCCAAAGCAGTTGTGCGCGGTGATTAACCGCTACGGCGTGACTTCCTTCTGCGCCCCGCCGACGGTATACCGCTATCTGGTGCGCAAGGGCATTCCGGATATGCCCACACTGCGCCATGCCTCCACCGCTGGAGAAATGCTGGCGCCGGAGGTCTTCCGCAAATTCCAGCAGCGCACAGGACTTGCCCTGTGTGAAGGCTACGGCCAGACGGAGACCACATTGCTGATGGCGAATTTCAAAGGGGCAACACCGGTGGAAGGCTCTATGGGAACCGTCTCTCCGCTTTATAACATTGAACTGCGGGATGCCGGCGGCAATCTGGTTCCCCAGGGAGAATTGGGAGAAGTGGTCATTATCCCTCCGGAAGGCGGCAAGCAGATTGGTATTTTCAGCGCCTATCTGGATAACGAAGCCCAGTACCGTCATGTGTGGCGGGGAGGAGTTTATCATACGGGGGATATGGCCTATCAGGATTCGGAGGGGAACTATTGGTTTCACGGCCGGTTTGATGATATCATCAAAACCGGCGGCTACCGGGTAGGCCCTTACGAGGTGGAAAATGTGCTGATGGAACATCCCGACGTGGTAGAATGCAGCGTGGTAGGCGTGCCGGATACGCTTCGGGGTCAGGCAATCAAAGCCTTTGTGGTGCTGCCCCATAATAAAATGCCCTCTGCGCAGCTGGAGAAGGACATCAAGGATTTCTGCAACACCCGCCTGGCGGAATATAAATGGATTCGCCTGGTGGAATTTGTAAAGGAAATGCCCAAAACCATCAGCGGCAAAATCCGCAAAGCGGAGCTGAAGCAGGCAACGTAAAAAAGTCCCTATGCATTTTCCGTGCATAGGGCTTGCGCTGTTTGACCGGAGAAACAGGTTGTGCTATACTGTAAAAAAGGAAAGTTTGGTGCATGAGGAGGCGAGCAGAGATGTTGGGCAATGCGGAACAGATACTTCGTCAGAGCGTGGCGGGGTTTCATCAATATGTACTTACGCAGCCGGTGCATCTGGAATATGTCAGCGATGGTTTTTGCGCTCTGATGGGATTGCCCCGGGAGCAGCTTCTGAATGGGCAGAACGATTCCCTTTCTGCCTTGGTGCACCCGGCAGACCGGGAAGTGTATGGGCAATTTCTGAAAACCATGGGGAAGAAACCTGCGTCGGATACCCTGCAATTTCGGATTGTCAAACCGGAGGGGCAGATCTGTTATGTCCAGACAGCTATGACCTCCCAGCGCCTTCCGGATGGCACCATGATTGCAAATGCTACTTTAACGGATATTACCCAGCTGAAACTGGAGACCCAGAACCTGCAATATCTCAATGACACCATGCCCTGCGGGTTCTTGAAGTATACCTGCCAGCGGCATCCCCGCATCACCTACATGAATGACCAGATGCGAAAGATTCTGGGATTTCCCCGGTATTTTTCCCAGGTGTCTGCCCAGGAAGCCTATCAGGGCAGCATCTACTGGATGATTCCTCTGGAAGAGCGGCGAAAAATGGCCCGATACCTGAATCGGGTTTACACCAGCGACGCACCCATTGCCGGAGAAATTACGGTTATGCGCTATGACGGACGAAAGGCGCACCTGTTTGGCTGGGTGACCAAGTGTCTGAACGAACAGGGGGTGGAAGAGTTTCAAAGCGCCTGTATGGACATTACCGACCGATACGAAGCCAAGAAACGCTCCCAAACCACCCAGTATTTGCAGGCGCTGACGGATGTGTACGATCTGATTTTGCAGTATGATTGCTCCAACAATACTGCCAAGTGTCTGTATGGACAAAAGTCCATGGTATTTCGCTGGCTGGAGAATATTTCCCTGCAAATGGAGGAAGTTCTGGATAAATGGATTGGCCAGGAGGTTTGTGAGGAAGATCGGCAGGCGGTACGGCAGTTTGTCCAAAGCTTCTGCAAAAATCGGCAGCAAGGAAGCGGCAATCAGCCTTGGCAGATAGACTATCACGAAATCACACCGCAGGGCAGCATTCTTCCTTATAAAGGATTGTTCCTGAAAATTGATGATACCTTAAGCTGGTTCTGCTGCCGGCAGGTTCCCAGTCAGGCAGAAGAAGAGTCACTGCGCAGCGAGAACAGAATCCTGAAAGAAAATATGCAGGACTTGGTAATGCATTTTACCGACGGATTGGCGGCTTTTGAGCTGCGGGATGGCTTTGTAACGCCGCTGTACGTCAGCGACAATGTCTGTGAGTTTTTTGGCTTTTCCAAGGAAGAGTGGATGCCCATGATGCAGAAACGGACACCCATTCAGGAATTTGTGGCCCACAGCGACGCAGCCTATGAGGAATTCCTCTCTCTGCTGCAAAACGGCCAGGCAGAATTTACCTACTTCGATCTGAAAACACAAAAAGAGCGGCGAATCAAAGCCGTCTGTTCTCAAAAGACGGACAGCCCCTCGGTACGCTATGTGATGCTGTACAACATGGAAGAGCCCTCCCGGCAGATTGGAGAGAAAAGCCGGGAAACCAGTGTGTTTATTCGTACCTTTGGATATTTTGATGTTTTTGTAGGGGAAAAACCCATTGCCTTCCGGAACAAAAAGTCCAAGGAATTGCTGGCGCTTCTGGTGGACCGCCGGGGCGGATATGTGACGTCGGAAGAAGCCATAGCCTTTCTTTGGGAGGAAGAGCCAATCAACACGGTAACCCTGGCCCGCTACCGGAAAGTGGCCCTTCGGCTAAAAAATATCCTGGAAGAATACGGTATTTCCCATATTGTGGAGTCTGTGGACGGAAAGCGCCGATTGGTTACCGAGAAGGTGCAATGTGACCTGTATGACCATCTTTCCGGAAAAAGCCAGGGGTTTAAGGGCAGCTATTTAACCAATTACAGCTGGGGAGAAACCACCCTGGCAGAGCTGTCCGGAGATTTGCTGGGAACATCCTGATTTCCATCCAGCAGTAAAAGAAAATGCGCTCAGGCAATTTTCGCCTGAGCGTATTTTGATATGGATAATGCAGCAAAAAGTCAATACAAGCTTTTGATAATCTGCACACACTTGTCAATGCCAAGACTGCCGCTGTTGAGGGTAATGTCGTAATTTTGCGCATGTCCCCACTTCATGTCTGTATAGAAGCGGTGATAGGCGGCCCTCCGCTTATCCTTGTCTTTCAGGCGCTGCTGAGGAGACTGCTGGGACTCGCCGTAAACTTTGACGATTCGCTCCGCACGAAAATCCATGTCTGCATGGATGAATACCCGCAGACAGTCTGCCTTGTCCCGCAAAATGTAGTCGGCGCACCTTCCCACAATGACACAGGGTCCTTTTTCTGCCAGCTGCGTTATGATCCGGAACTGAATATTCCACAGGTAATCGGCATTGTTTGGCCCCGAGGGATGATGAGAAAACGCAGAGGACAAAAAGCCGCCGGGGGCATATTCGCCTGCTTCCTGGATGTAGCGTTCATCGAATCCGCTTTCTTTTGCAATTTTTTCCAACAACTCACTGTCATAACAGGGTATTCCCAGCTCTTGCGCCACCATTTTACCAATGGTCCGTCCTCCACTGCCGAATTCCCGACTGATGGTAATGATTCGATTTTTCATATTCTGTGACCTCCTTATAACGGATGTTAGGATCTTTCATTCTGAGTTTCCAAGGCATGCTGCCGCTTCAGATGGGTCCGCTCCTGAATGATGAAAAACAGGGAAAGTACAAAGGCAAGACCGTCCGCAACCGGACCGGTCCAAAGAACGCCGGTTACACCCAAGAATTTGGGAAGAATCAGCGCCGTGGGAATAAAGAAGATGATTTGCCGGGCCAGGGAAAGAATGGCGGACTTGACGGGCTTTCCCACTGCCTGCAGATACACAGCCGCAATGGTCTGAAATCCGGTCAACGGGCACAGCATCAGGAAAATCCGGAAGGCCATGGTGGCAAAGGTATTGTACAAGTCGTCCTCTGCACCAAACAGGGAAATAACGCTCATGGGTGCAAACTGGAAGATGAAAAAAGCTGCGATGGATACCACTTCAGAGGCAATCAAGGAAATTTCCAGCGCTTTGCGCACACGTTTGTAGTTTCTTGCGCCGTAATTAAAACCAATAATCGGCTGGGTACCGGTGGCAATACCCAGCAAAATGCTGACCACGGTTACCAACGTGACAGCATTTCCCACACCCTTTTCCGCTGCGGAAATCTGCCGCTCGCCCAGTTTCAGGCTCAGGTATGCGGCACCGCCATTGCCAATCATCATGGCCAGAGCCAGGGCGATGATGGTAATGGGAAATACCACGTTGGTGGCACCGTTACCCAGATAACCGACGCCCCAGCCGATGAAGATCTGGTCTACAATATTGTACAGTGAGTTTACCAGCAGAGCGATTACACTGGGAATCGCAAACCGGAGGATTAACCGTCCCACCGGTTCCGTTGCAAAAGGGCTCTGCTTTTCGGGTATTGCGTTTTCCATTTCAATTCCTCCTGAATTAAGTAACTAGTTACTTATATACCGGAAAAGGAAGGCAGTACAGACAACGGCAATGCTGTCATACTGCCTCCAGCAGGGGATTTATTCTTTGTCGATGTGCCGAATGATCCGGTCTGCCAGATCAATCAGGGTTTGCTGCTGCTCATCGGTCAAATCCCGGCATAACTCCGCAAAAACTTCTGCGTCCTGAGCAAGGATCAGCTTGTAGATTTCCGCAGCCTGCTCCGTACAGGTGATGCTTTTGTACCGCCGGTCCTGGGAACTGGGAACGCAGCGAATAAAGCCTTTGCGCTCCAGGTGCTGCAGATGCTTGGCCATGGCAGGATGGGTTATGTGTTCAATTTGCTCTAAATCATTCTGATGAATTTCTACCTCTCCCGATGCCTGCAGACGGCTGATAGAGCCGAGAATGCGAAGCTGAACCGCAGTCAGTCCCATGGCGGCAGCTTTTTCATCCAGTCGTTTGCGGAAAGCCCGGTTGATAATGGCAATTTTCAGACCAAAAGGAGCAGCAATGGACATTTCATCACCCCAATAAAATAAGTAACTAATTACATAATATCCGGTTTTCCAATCTTTGTCAAGGGCAATCTCTTGCGGACGGCTTCTGGGGAGGGAGAGAACCTTCCCAATTTCCAAACAGACAAAGAAACACCCGGCAGTTTCTGAGATAACTGCCGGGTGAAAAAATGAAAACAAATTTAGTTTTTGCGGAAACGGGCCAGAAAATCCTGGGTCTCCTGGCGCTGGGGGTTGCCAAAGACCTGGCTCGGGGGGCCCTCCTCACAGATGACGCCCTGGTTCATATACACTACATGGGTGGATACATCACGAGCAAAGGCCATCTCGTGGGTAACAACCAGCATGGTCATACCTTCGTTAGCCAGTGCCTGCATAACAGACAGCACCTCGCCCACCATTTCCGGGTCCAGGGCGGAGGTGGGCTCGTCAAAGAGCAGCACTTCCGGGTCCATGGCCAAAGCCCGGGCAATGGCTACCCGCTGCTTCTGACCACCGGAAATCTGACGGGGTTTGGCGTTGATATAGGGGGCCATGCCCACTTTCTCCAGGTATTCCATAGCGTGGGCCCGAGCTTCTTCTTTGTGCTTTTTCAGCACCTTGATCTGGCCTACCATGCAGTTTTCCAGTACAGTCATGTTGTTGAACAGATTGAAGGACTGGAACACCATACCCACATGGGAGCGATAGGCCGCAGCATTCACACCTCTGCCGACCACATTCTGTCCGTGGTAGAGAATCTCGCCGGAGGTAGGGGTTTCCAGCAGATTGATGCAGCGAAGCAGCGTAGACTTGCCGGAGCCGGAAGCGCCGATAATGGAGATGACGTCTCCCTTGTCTACCGTAAAGTCAATATCCCGCAGCACATGATTGGTGCCGAAATTCTTGGATAAATGACGGATTTCTAAAATTTTCTCACCCATTTCAGCGATCTCCTCTGGTGCGTCCGAATTTCAATTCCTGACGGATTTTTTCCCGGTTTTCTTTGCTCCGCTCATCGAAGGGAGTACCCCGATCCGGATGGCTGTAGGTTCCGGCAGTCATGGTCAGGGGGTCCACCTGCACCAGATCGTAGCTGTCAGAACCATCCATCCACTTTTCAATCCAGCGCAGCAGAATGGAGGCAATCAAAGTCATGGTGAGGTAGCCAATCATCTCAATGGCGGCGGAGGGGAAGTACATATTGTTCACGCCGGTGATATAGCGGTGGAAGGCAAAGAACTCTGTAAAGGTAATGATAAACATGACAGAGGTATCTTTCACGTTGATAATAAAGTTATTGCCGATCTGGGGCATAATGTTGCGCAGTGCCTGGGGAAGAATCACGCTGAGCATGGTCTGCACATGGGTCATGCCGATGGCTTTTGCGCCTTCTGTCTGACCAGGGTCAATGGAAATGATGCCGCCCCGGACAGACTCTGCCATATAGGCACCGGTGTTGATGGATACCACCAGAATGGCAGCTGCCCATACGCCGGGCCACTGGACAGTATTGCTGGTAAAATAGGGAAGACCATAGTAGATGAACACCGCCTGGAGCACCATGGGGGTTCCCCGGAAGACTTCCACATATACCCGTACCAACACACGGATCAGCTTCAGCACAAACCGCTTGGGCAGCGGGTCATTTTTGGTGTAAGGAATGGTGTTCAGCACACCGCAGATCAGTCCGATGATGCAGCCGATCACGGTGGCCACCACTGCCAGAATCAGGGTGCTGCGGATTCCACTGAGATAGCCGGCACTATAATTCTGCCACAGCAGAACCATGTCCTGACCGAGTTTGATTAACCGCTCCATAGGGGCGCTCCTTTCGTTTACAGCATCCATCCTCCGGCCCTGAAATCAGGGTCGGAGGATGGGCAAGTTTGTGTATTTTTTGCTTAGACTTCAGGCTGGACAGAAATGGCCTGATCCATCAGTGCATTGAAGTCATCCTCGGTCATGGTGGACAGGACAGCGTCAATGGCCTCCTTCAGAGCGGTGTTGCCCTTCTGAACGGCAATGCCAATATTGACATTTTCTGCCCGCTCTTCTTCGGTTGCGAACTGGAAGTCACCGTCGGTGCCGGAGAAGTTCAGAATTACCAGGTTCTCATCCTTAGCGGCAGCACCCATAGCGGTGGGCATGTCGGTGCAGATGAAGTCTACAGTGCCGGTCTGCAGCTGCATAATCATAGCAGGAGCGGTCTCAGCGGGAGACTGGATCTTTGCATCGGGAATCTGGGGCAGGCAGGAGTCATACCAGATGGTGCCGGACTGAGCAGTGCAGGAACCGCCAGCCAGATCGGCGATGGAAGTGGCGCTGGCATAGGGGCTGTCCTTGGTAGTGACGCAAACGATGGTAGCGTAGTAGTAGGGACCAGCCATATCTACCTCAGCCATACGCTCGGCAGTCATGGACTGACCGGCAATGTTGGCATCCATGGTGCCAGACTGCACAGCAGGAGTCAGAGAGTCCCAGGCGCTGGATACGATTTCCAGTTCCCAGCCGTAAGCGTCGCAGATTTTCTGAGCGATCATCACATCATAGCCGTTGGCGTAAGAGCCGGGGACGTTGGAGATGGGAACAGCGCCGTTGGCGTCATTCATCTGCATCCAGTTGTAAGGAGCGTAGGCGCACTCCATACCAACAGTGAGCACGCCGTCTTCCAGGCCAGGAATGGCATCGGAAGCCTGAGCAGCAGTGGTTTCAGCGGAAGCAGCCTCAGTAGCAGCGGCAGCTTCGGTGGGGGCGGCAGTGGTCTGGGCGGGCTCGCTGGAGCCGCAGGCGGCCAGAGCCAGAACCATGGTCATGGCCAAGACAATTGACAGAATCTTTTTCATGTTTTTCACCTTTCTCAATGTGTATTTCCGGCAAATCCCTTGCTTTTCACCAGTTTGCCGGACACTGGTGAAAAACAAAATGGACCGCTTTGGTAAGCGGTCCATGGGTAAGGCGGAATAACAGGTCATATCCCGACTGCCATCGATAGCGCTTCACAAAGTCTTGTGACAGTCCGGCGGGTATTCCCCGACGACCCAGCATCCCGCAGCCAGGCAGCTGCGAAACACTTCGGCGATGTCCCCTTTCCCTCCCGGCGGCTGCCTGGCCTTGCCGAAGGGTACTGATGAACCTCGCACCTCTATCTAAGCGATCCAATTTACTGGAATGATACCACTGCAATCCGGTGCTGTCAACAGAAAAATGAATTTTTTTTAGAACTTTGTGCATATTATCGCATATTTAGATAAAAATCCGAGGAAAGTTCGACTATATGTATATTTCCTCCAGGCAAACAGGGAAGGACTTAGGCTATTTTCCCGCCAATCAACCCTCTGACCCATTTCAGATCCTCCCGCCCAATGACCTGAAACAGATACAGCAGGCTTCCCAAAAGACCCACATAAGCTGCGCCCTGGACGATGGGCTGAGAAACCAGAGAAGCGCCCCACACGGAAGCAATTACAGCAGCCAGGGCCAGGGTGGGGGTGGAGAAGGAAATGTGTTCGCCTGTGATTTTCAATAGCCGCCGCAAACTCAGCAGGAAGTTGATCAGATGGGTAATCAGAAAACTTGCGAAATACCCTTCCATTCCATATACCGGCAGCAGGAAGTACAGAAACAGCACATCCATGGCGGAGGTTGTGATGTTGTAGCGGACGCAGGCTTTCTGCTGCCCAAGCCCCTTGGTCATGGCGTCGGTAATGGCGTCGCAATACAGCATGGGCACCAGCAGCGCATAGAGTCGCAGGGTTTGTCCGGCCTCCGAATTGTGATACAGTGCCATGCACAGGGGATTTGCCAGCAGGAACATCAGACCGCAAAACAGCATCCCGTAAAGCATAGTAACTTTCAAACTCCGGTGCACCAGGTAAGAGATTCGCTTTTCACTTCCGGCAGCTGCGCACCGTGCCAGTTCCGGAATCAGCAGCTCTGCCAGACCAAAGAGAATACACGCCGGAAACATGAGAATGGGAAACACCATGCCGCTCAGACAACCAAAGGCAGCCAACGGATCGGCAATGTTCACATTCATGGACAGCCGCCGGGGTACCATCAGATTTTCCATGGTGTTGATCCCGGATTTCAGTACATCCGCCAGCGCCAGGGGAAGGGCTGTCTGAGCCAGCCGATATCCTACGGAAATCCGAGGGCCGAAAGGCCTGGGTTCCCGCAGCCGCAGCAGAACCAGACAACATAGTGTCAGAACGCCTCCGGCGCTGCCGCCGAAAACAACACTTTGGCAGGCTCGTCCGGCGTCGCTGCCGGCCCAGAAGGTCAGCGCCAGCATGGTTACGGCTACGGAACAAAGCTGCTCTGCCACTTCCACGGCAGCCAGTGTGCCGATCCGGTTGGCAGCGGTAAAGTATCCGGTCATCACCCCGCACAGACAGGTAACCGGCAGAAACGCCGCGAACAGACGCAGAGCCCCCAGGGTTCTCATGTCTCCGATCCAGTACCGGGCAATCTGGGGAGCGAAGCTGTAAAGAAGCGCAGCAATGCTTCCGCTGAAAGCAATGCTGTATAAAAAGCAGCCGGACAGCACCCAGGTGATATTTTCCGGCTTTTTCCGCCCCAGTTCTTCTGCGGTCAGATACATGGAGGCGGTGCGGATGCCTGCCATACCGGCAACCATGGCCAGGCTTCCGACGGACATGGTCAGCTGCAGTAGACCGATTCCGGCGGCTCCCAGGGTGGCGGACAGATAGACCTGGAAGGTTGTCCCTACCAGCCGCAGCAGCAGATTCACCCCGGTGAGCAGCAGGGCTGAATAGAATATGGGAAGTGTTTTGGGCAAAGAAATCCCCCCTTGTCCACATCCTATGCAGACAAGAGGGAAAGAAGAACATCAGGGATTGAATTCTTTGCAGTACATGGTCAGCGGACACTGGTCACAGCTGGGGTTCCGGGCGGTGCAGCAGTCCCGGCCGAACAGCACAATCCGGTGACAGAAGTCAGAGCTTTCTTCCGGCGGCAGAATCTTCCGCAGCTGGGTCTCCACTTTTTCCGGGTCCTTTCCCTGGGAAAGTCCCAGCCGGCCGCAGATGCGAATACAGTGGGTGTCGCAGACCACGCTGCCGGGAACCTTATATAAGTCACCCAGCAGCAGATTGGCAGTTTTCCGTCCCACACCGGGAAGCTTCAGCAGCTGCTCCATGGTTCCGGGAACCACTCCGCCGTAGTCACTGAGCAGCATTTGGCAGGCCAGAACAATGTCCCGGGCTTTGTGTTTATAAAATCCGCAGGAATGCACCAGCTGCTCCACATGGGCAATATCTGCCCCTGCCATGGCCTCCAGGGTGGGGTAGGCGGCAAACAGTGCCGGCGTTACCAGATTCACCCGGGCATCGGTGCACTGGGCAGACAGACGCACAGCAATCATCAGCTCATAGTCTTTGCTGTAGTGCAGCGCACAGGGAGCGTCGGGATAGCGGTCTTTCATGATTTGGATAATTTCGCTTACGTTCTGTTTCATAAGGGCCAGTCCTTTTTTCTGATTCTGCTACCAATATACCATGAAAATCCCGCTGTGACAACAAAAAAGTCAGCCCAGCGCCTTATTCCGGAAATTCTGCGCTCAGTGCGGAAATTTCGTAGGCGGTGCGTTCTTCACTGCCGGATTCCGTGACTTTGGTGTAAATCCGGCTTTGCAGCCGGCCGCAGATGCGGATGCGGTCCCGGGTGTGGCATTGAGAAGCATCCAGAGCAGTCCGCCCCCAGAGAATGCAGGGCAGGTAATCCGCCCGCTGGAAGGCCCGGGGAACTGCCAGCATAATATCGCAGATTTCCCGACCCAGAGGAGTACGGCGGTAAGTAGGTTCCCGACATAGGGGGCCTTCCAAAGTCACTTCATTGATGGGTTCTCCATCTTCACAGACAATGGAGGAAGGAAAGACGAAAATCAGCAGATGCCGCCGTCCGTCGCTGCGGATGTTGTGGGAGCGAATCTGACCGGAAACCGTCAGCATAGCGCCATCGGACAGATCTGCTTGGTTCAGAATGCTTTCTTCCGCAATCACCGGCAGAGTGTCTACCGCACCGGACAGGCGGGGCACTTCCAGGAAGAAGCGAAAAAAGCGGCGCCCATGATTTTCGTGGGAAAACTGGGGCAGGGAAGCCAGGGAACCCCGGAGGGTGATTTGATTTGCAATGTGTTCCATTGTACCACCTCAAGCAACAGATGTATGGAACATCCTATGCACGTCCGGGGCAAACAGAACCTCATCAGAGCCGGAAAAAGCCCAGGCATCCGACGGAAGGGCCGATGCCTGGGTAGCGTTTACTGAATATGCACGTGATTGTTGATGTGATCCTGACAGTAGCAGTAGTAGCCCTTGCACCGGGAGCAGTAACGGAACTCCAGTTCGGGGTTGCTGATATCGGTGCGTCCGCAGACGGTGCAGCGGTGAGTATAGGGCGCCTTGGGGGCAGCATGACTGGCTTCGTAAGAGCCGGCGTTAAAGGAAATGACTTTGGCCTTCTTATTAGAAGGGGCAGCCCTGCGGAAAGCCCGCCGGGCGTTGGCCCGCCAGGACATGGGGATGACGTTCAGGACATCTTTTCCAAAGAACAGGAAATAGTTGGCAAGAGAAATCACGGAGAACAGATTATACGGGAAGGGGAGGCTGACCAGGTCAATCAAAACGATGACCAGATCAAACAGGGCAAAAATCCAGGCTTTGATGGGGATGATGAAAAACAGCAAAAACTGGCTGTCGGGGTACAGCGTGGCGTAGCTCAAAAACAGGCTCAGGTTCAGATATGTTACACTGGCGGCACCACCAAAGATCATGCAGTACACATCCATCATCACAACACCAGTCAGATAGAACAGATTGAACCGAAGGGTGCCCCAGATGTTTTCCATGGCTCGTCCCAGGGAATAATAGCACAGCAGGGAAATGGCCGTCAGCAGCAAAGAACCTGCATTATAAGTCAGCGGGTAGGTAATCAGCCGCCAAACCTGGCCCCGCAGGATCAGTTCCCGGTTAAAATACAGCAGATTGTACAGAAAGGGATTTCTGGACATCTGGCTCATCACATACACCACAGCGGTGCCCAGAACGATGTAGAGCATCAGGTTGGGAATGCCTTTGTTCCGGTTGCGGTAACAGAAAAGGTCAAACTGCCTGCGTAGATTCTTCAAAAGACTCAACTCCTAAAAAGCATTTATAACATTCTACCAGCAAAATGAAAAAAAGTCTATATCAGAATTGTGAATATTTTGGATCGAAAAAAGCCGAAAAAGTTGTTGACATTTGGGGAAAAATAAGTACAATAGAGCATGAAAATTGCATACAAGCCTTATCAAGAGCGGTGGAGGGAACGGCCCGATGAAACCCGGCAACCTGTCCGAAAGGAAAAGGTGCCAAATCCGGCGGCAAACGAAAGATGAGGATTCGATACACGCACATCGGATCTTCGGTGTGCGGTTTTTTTATGTAGGTACAGAAACAGAAGGTCACTGCCGGCGGCATTGACGCAAGTATGGAAAGGAATGCAATATGGAAAAAAGACTGTTTACCTCTGAATGTGTTACCAATGGCCACCCCGACAAGGTCGCCGACTCTATCTCCGATGCGATTTTGGACGCTTGCCTGGCCCAGGACCCCAAGTCCCGGGTGGCATGTGAGACCATGGTTACCACCGACTTCTGCCTGATCTGCGGCGAAATCACCACCAACGCCCAGGTTGACTATGCTGCCGTAGCCCGGGAAGCCATCCGGAAGATCGGCTATGTCTACCCCGGTGATGGCTTTGATGCCGACAGTGTGGAAATCCAGTGCCGGATTCACACCCAGTCTGCGGATATCGCCCTGGGTACCAATGACGAAGTGGGTGGTGCTGGTGACCAGGGTATGATGTTCGGCGGAGCCTGCACCCAGACTCCCGAACTGATGCCCTTGCCGGTAGCCCTGAGCCGTGCCCTGTGCAACCGGCTGACCGAGTGCGTCCACTCCACTGACCTGCTGCGCCCCGACGGAAAGACCCAGGTTACTGTGGAATTTGACGAGCAGGGCAATGTGGCGGGCATTGATACTGTGGTGGTGTCCATCATGCACAGCGCTGATTTTGAAATTTCCGAACTGCGCAAATATATCCGCCAGGCTGTGATTGCCCCGGTGCTGGAAAGCTATGGTTTCTCCATTGACCAGGTTCCTCACATCCACATCAATCCCACCGGCAAGTTTGTCATCGGCGGCCCCAACGGCGACACCGGTCTGACGGGCCGGAAGATCATTGTGGATACCTACGGCGGCTACTTCTCCCACGGCGGCGGCGCCTTCTCCGGCAAGGACCCCACCAAGGTAGACCGCAGCGCCGCCTACATGGCCCGGTATATGGCGAAAAACCTGGTAGCTGCCGGACTGGCAACTCAGGTGCAGGTGCAGCTGGCTTACGCCATCGGCGTTGCACAGCCGGTTTCCGTCCGGGTGGACAGCTTTGGCACCGGTGTGATTTCTGATGAGAAGATGACCGAATTGCTGCGGGAAACCTGTGACCTGACTCCCGGCGGCATCATCCGGAAGCTGAACCTGCGCCGGCCCATCTATGCACCAACTGCCGCCATGGGCCACTTTGGTGTAGCAGACCGCCCCTGGGAGCAGACCGACATTGCAGAGAAGCTGAAGAAACTGGCAAATATCGGCTGATAAAAATGAAAACATTGGAAAAAGGCTGCCTTCTTGGCAGCCTTTTTTCTTAAAAACAAGGCGCCTGCCCCAATAGCAGACGCCTGTATATTATTTTTTGAGCAGCTTTTCCAAAGCAGCCAGTTTCAGGCAGGTACACAGTACATCCATGGCCTGCTCCAGCTCAGCCACCGGAGGCAGGCTGGGGGCAATGCGCAGATTGGAATCCTGGGGATCTTTGCCGTAGGGGTAGGTTGCACCGGCGTTGGTCATGGTGACACCGGCCTCCTTGCACAGCTGCCAGGCCCGATGGGCGGTGCCGGGCATGGTGAACAGACTGACGAAGTAACCGCCCTTGGGGTCATTCCAATGAGCAAAGCCCAAAGGTGCGATTTCACGGTTCAGATACTCTGCAACCGTCCGGAACTTGGGCGCCATAATGGCAGCGTGGCCTTTCATGATTTCCAGGGTGTGGGCCTTGTTCTTCAGGTAACGAACATGGCGCAGCTGATTGACCTTGTCGTAGGAAATCATCTGGATGCCGAAAATATCGGTAAAATACTTGATATTTGCCTCGCTGGCAGCCATGCAGCTGATGCCGCCGCCGGCAAAGGTAATCTTGGAAGTGGAAGCGAACTCATAGACCATGTCGGGCCGACCGGCCTGAGCGCACAGGGAGATAATGTCGGGGAAGGGGACATAGTCGCCTTCAAACTCGTGAATGCAGTAAGCATTGTCCCAGATAATGGCAAAGTCCGGAGCAGCAGGCTTCAGATTGGCAAAGCGCTGAATGGTCTCCTGGGAGAAAATAATGCCGTCAGGATTGGAGTACTTGGGCACGGTCCAGATCATCTTGACCTGGGGATCTTTCACATATTCCTCCACCAGATCCATGTCCGGGCCGGTGGGGGTCATGGGGATGGTAATCAGCTCCGCACCGTAGAATTCGCCAATCTGGAAATGCCGGTCATAGCCGGGAGCAGGGCAGAGGAACTTGACTTTCTCTTCCTTGCACCAGGGACGGGGGCTGTGCAGCAAACCGTGGCTGAATGCACGGGCCACCACATCAAACATCATATTCAAGGATGCGGCGCCGCCTACGAACACTTCCGAAGGTTTGCAGCCCAGCACATCGGCCCAGTAAGCCCGGGCGCAGGGAAGACCTGCCAGTTCGCCATAGTTCCGGGAGTCAATACCGCCATCGATACAATCTTCCGGTGTCTGCAGCATGGTCAAAATTCCGCTGACCATGTCCAGCTGTGCTTTGGCGGGCTTGCCCCGGGCCATGTTCAGGTTCAGTCCCTGGGACTTACAATGTTCAAAATCTGCCAGAACACGCTGGTATTCACATTCCAATTCTTCGGTGGTCATGCAAGAGTAGGGGGTCACATCCATCATCCTTCCTGGGAATTTCTATATTTTCCTGGCTTATTATATGCTTGTAGGAGAAAAAATGCAATATCATATTGGCGGAAATTTCATTTTTAAAGCCAGAAATAAACAAATTGGAGGATTGCACAAACAAGTGCCATGCGGGGAAATGTTTTTTCGACACAATCACTCCTTGCTTTTTTTGCCACGCTTGCATACAATTTATACAGATAAAGTAAGGGGAAACGGAACTTTTGATGGAAAAACCTGATCTTTTTCCTGGAAAAGTAGGCAATCAATTGCCCATTCCTTTATAGAACTGGAAAGGATGTGCCCAATGAGTGATATTTTGAATGTCCCGGAAATCTTTGGCAGCGATGTTTTCAATGAAGCGACGATGAAGCAGCGTTTGCCGGCAGATGTTTATCTGGCCTGGAAACACTGCGTTACCACCGGCTCTCAGCTGCCGTTGGATGTGGCCAACGAAATTGCAGAGGCCATGAAGGTCTGGGCCACCCAGAAGGGTGCTACCCATTATACCCACTGGTTCCAGCCCATGACTGGAATTACCGCAGAGAAGCACGATTCCTTCATTTCTCCCACCGGTGACGGGCGGGTGATTATGGAGTTTTCCGGCAAGGAACTGGTTCGTGGTGAGCCGGATGCCAGCTCTTTCCCTTCCGGCGGTCTGCGGGCAACCTTTGAAGCCCGGGGCTACACCGCCTGGGACCCCACCTCCTGCGCATTTGTCAAGGATGGCAGCTTGTATATCCCCACTTGCTTCTTCTCCTACACAGGCCAGTCCCTGGATAAGAAAACCCCGCTGCTGCGCTCCATCGACGAAGTTTCCCGGGAAGCAGTGCGGATTCTGCGGCTGTTCGGAGACGACAAAACCCAGCGGGTCATTCCCTCTGTTGGTGCGGAGCAGGAATACTTCCTGCTGCCCAAGGACTTGTATGCCCAGCGGGAAGACTTGCGTCTGACCGGCAGAACCCTGTTCGGCGCTCAGCCGCCTAAGGGTCAGGAACTGGATGACCACTATTTCGGCACCATCCGCACTCGGGTATCCTCCTTCATGAAGGATCTGGATGAGCAGCTGTGGCGCCTGGGTATTCTCAGCAAGACCAAGCACAACGAAGGCGCACCCTGCCAGCATGAACTGGCTCCTATCTACACCGATGTGAACACTGCCTGCGATGCCAACCAGCTGATTATGGAGATTATGAAAAAGTGCGCCGCCAAGCACAACCTGGTCTGTCTGCTCCACGAAAAGCCCTTTGACGGCGTCAATGGTTCCGGTAAGCACAACAACTGGTCCTTGTCCACAGATTCCGGGAAAAATCTGTTCAGTCCTGGCCAGACCCCCAGCCAGAACGCCCGATTCCTGGTGTTCCTGGCGGCTTTCATTGCCGGTGTGGATGAATATCAGGATTTCCTGCGCTGCACAGTGGCAACGGCGGGCAACGACCACCGCTTGGGCGCCAACGAAGCGCCTCCTGCCATTCTCTCCATTTTCCTTGGGGATGAGCTCAACGCTATCATCCATTCCATCATTGAGGGAACCAACTATATCGAACCGGAAAAGAGCATGCTGCGTATCGGCGTGGATGTGCTGCCTGCCATTCCCAAAGATACCACCGACCGCAACCGTACCAGCCCCCTGGCCTTTACCGGTAATAAGTTTGAGTTCCGTATGCTGGGTTCCTCCCAGTCCATTGCCGGCCCCAACATTGCACTCAATACCATCATGGCGGAGGAACTGGCTAAGTTTGCCGATGCTCTGGAAGGTGCGGAGGACTTTGACGCTCAGCTGCAGAAACTGGTCAGCCAGACGTTGATGGAGCACAAGCGGATCATCTTCAGCGGAAACGGCTACAGCCAGGAGTGGAAGGAGGAAGCCGCTGCCCGGGGACTGAGCAATCTGGCCTCTGCGGCAGAAGCCCTGCCTACCTATGCTTCGGATAAAAACATTGACCTGGTAACCCGGCATGGTATTTTCACCGAGGAAGAGTTCCGGGCAAGATATGTGATCCATATGGAAGCATACAATAAAATTGTCAATATTGAAGCCCGCACCATGGTGGATATGGCGCTGCATCAGATCATGCCAGCTGCCCTGCACTACACTCACGACCTGTGCCGAGGGATAGAAGCCAAGCAAAAGATGATGATGTCCTCCAGAGCGGAAAAGGCATTGGCAGAGAAGCTCAGCGCCGCTACCGATGCCCTGCATGACCACATTGAATCGCTGCGGTTCTCTCTGGGGGCGGTGCCCAAGGAAGCTGTCAGCGCTGCCAGCTATTACCACGACGTGGTGATTCCTGCCATGCAGGATCTGCGCCGGGAAGCGGATATACTGGAATCGCTAACCGACAAATCCTACTGGCCCTATCCCACTTACTCTGACCTTTTGTACTACTAAACAAAATATGCCCCTGCAAAAAAGCAGGGGCATAAAAAAGGAGCCTCTTTCGAGGCTCCTTTTTCTGTTATTGTACGTCATCCAGCAGGCCGTAGCCGCCATCGTTTCTGCGATAGACCACGGCAAAGCTTCCGCCGTTATCTTCATCCCGGAAAGCGAAGAAATTGTGATCCAGCAGATTCATCTGCATCACCGCTTCCTCCCGGGTCATGGGCTTGAAGTAGAACTTCTTGATACGCACAATGTTCAGCTCTTCCTCATCCGGATCCGGTGCGAAGGAAGTCTCGTCCTGGACAGTGCGGTTGAATGCACCCTGCTTCAGACGACGGGCCAGGCGGGTCTTGTTCTTACGGATCTGGCCTTCAATGGTGCCTACTGCGGCATCAATGGAAGCAAACATATCGGAAGTGCTTTCACTTGCCCGGAACCAGGTACCTGCACCGTGAACGGTCAGTTCCACATTGTTCCGGTTCTTTTCTACAGAGAAGACAATCAGTGCTTCCGCATCCTCATCAAAGAACCGTGCCAGCTTCATAACTTTTTTCTCAGCATAAGCATGGACATTCTCAGGGAGTTTGACTTTCTTTTCACTGAACTGGAATTTCATATGCGGCAGCTCCTTTCGTATCACCGGTCATCCGGTGTAATTACACTATAGCACAAATTTGCTTCAGCGGCAAGGGGCGTCAGTTGTCTAATTCGTCTTCATCATCCAGAAGTTCTGCCATGGTCAGGTTGTAAACGGCCTCTGCTTTTTTCTCAAACAGACGGCTCAGCCGGACAGCCTGACGCTGGTTCGGAGCCAGTAGCTCCAGGGTCATCAGATTCCCCAGTTCGTCATCCAGCTTCATAATCACGGAAAAATCGCCGCTTTCCCGGGGAACCACCTGGGTTTTTACAAAACTGCTGCGGTGAATCTGCCGGTTAAACCGGGCAACGGCATTTTCTGCCCGGTGTTTGACGGAAAAGGCAATGGAATCTTCCGTCAATGCCCCGTCGGCTCGGCCTTTTTCCGTAATTTCGTAGCATCCGTCCTCCAGTTCCTTCAGATGGCCGGACTTGACCATCTCCGGAATAGCGGTACACACATCAAAATAACTCAGGCAATCGTCCTGATAACACAGCTCATAGATCTGCTGGGTGTTGACCGGGTAGTTGACCCGAGCCATTACACACAGGATCAGCACTTTCACATCCAGCATATCGTGGATAAAGCCCAGTCTCTGCACTTGTATCACCTCTTATGGTCATTATACAAAATCCTGAAAAAAAATCAAGCACAACTGGTCGGTCCCCAGCATATTCTGGCCAGAGGGAGTGATGCGATTGGAAAACATGCTGATGTATCCTCTGGGCAGTACGCCAGCCTGCCGTTGGGCGGCAAAGCAGCTGGCCCAGGCCGGAATTGCCATGGTTGACCACCCGTCGCCGGAGGTAACCCACCTGCTGCTGGATGTACCCAGTTTTTCCGCAGATGGGAAATTGCGGGGAGGTGGAGAATTAAAGCCGCTGCTGCGTATGCTTCCGGATGCCATTACCGTTATCGGGGGAAACCTTTCCCATCCGGACCTGA
The DNA here is from genome assembly GCA_944387145.1 of uncultured Oscillospiraceae bacterium. GTDB lineage: Bacteria > Bacillota > Clostridia > Oscillospirales > Oscillospiraceae > Faecousia. The sequence goes on from CALXDU010000005.1 coordinate 22,187, forward strand.
AAGATTATCCGGTTCTGGACCTTTTGAAAGACGGAATCTATGTGGCGAAAAACGCAGCAATTACTGCTGATTGTGCCCTGCGGGTGGCAGCGCCCAAATTACAAACCACCTTTGCCGAGACCCCAGCATTGATTATCGGATGGGGCCGGATCGGAAAATGCCTGGGGAAATTGCTCCAATCCATGGGTGCCGAGGTGACCGTTGCAGCAAGGAAAGAATCCGACCGGGCCATGCTGGAAGCTCTGGGATACCGGACGTTGGATATCCCGGAAATACCCCAAGCGCTGGGACAATTCGGCGTGATCTACAACACGGTTCCCCAAAAGATGCTTACAGAAGACCTGTTATCGCCCTATCCTAAGTGCCTGAAGATTGATCTGGCCTCCCAACCGGGGCTGGAAGGGGAGGACGTGGTGATTGCCCGAGGCCTGCCTGGCCTGTATGCGCCGGAATCTTCCGGCAGATTGAATGCCAAAACAATATTAAGACTTACCGGGAGGTAATCATATGAATGTGGGATTTGCCATGTGCGGTTCCTTTTGTACATACAGCAAAGTGTTCCCAGTTATGGAGCAGCTGAGTCAGCACCATCATGTAATTCCCATTTTTTCGGAAGCGTCCTGCCAGGTAGACAGCCGCTTTGGTACGGCTCAGGAGCATCTTGCCCGGGCGGAGGAAATCTGCGGCAGTGCGACGCTGTGTACCATTGAACAGGTGGAGCCTATCGGCCCAAAGAAGATGCTGGACATTCTGGTGATTGCACCCTGCACGGGCAATACCTTGGCGAAACTGGCCCACGGCATTGCCGACGGCCCGGTTACCATGGCGGCGAAAAGCCATCTGCGCAACGGCCGACCGGTTTTGGTGGCGGTTTCTTCCAATGATGCTTTGGCAGCAGCAGCGGAAAATATTGGAAGGCTCATGGGACGCAAGCACTACTATTTTGTACCCTTTGGCCAGGACGATTGCCTTGGAAAACCCACCAGCATGGTGGCGGACTTTACCATGATTCCGAAGGCCCTGGAAGAAGCTCTGCAAGGGCGGCAGATTCAGCCGATCCTGCTGCGGGGTTAACAAAACGGAGTTCTCCAATTTCAGGAGAACTCCGTTTTTGTATGCAATCTCTTAACCAATCCGGCGGGCGCCGTAGTAATGCTCTGCCCAATAGCCGCTGGTGAGATCGGAATAGGAAACCGTGGAGCGGGAATTGGGGGCGTGGATGAACTGTCCGCCGCCTGCGTAGATACCAACGTGACTAATGCCGCTGCCCACAGTGCCGGCAAAGAATACAATGTCGCCGGCCTGCAATTCGGACTTACTCACGGAAGTACCTTGCTTGTACTGATCTGCAGGTGTGCGGTAGGGAGAATAGCCAAGCTGCTTGAGTACATAGTACACAAGACCCGAGCAGTCAAATCCGCTGGGACTTGCACCGCCGTTGACATAGCGTACACCCAGATATTTCTGGGCTTCTGCCAGAATATCTGCTCCGGTGAAGGAACCGCTATTGCTCGTGGTGTTGTCTTCCGCATTCCCGTTGATCGCACTGCTGCTGGGGGCAACACCGGTGGATTTGCCTCTGCGGAAGAATTTCGGGGTATTGGGAGAAGCCTGGTTTTCGTAGGGATACTCGGTCAGCTTCAAAAAATCACTGCGGATGTAGCAGGTGGTACCATTGTAAATCACCTTATACCAGCCTTCGTTCAGGCCCAGAATGTAGCAGCGGTCTCCTTTGCCGGATACGGCGGCAACCTGATAAGAGGTAGACGGGCCGGTGCGAAGATTGACTCCGTCACCTGTAATTTCTCCATATCCCAGTTCTGCGTTTTCTTTGGTAAGTACATCCAGGTAGTCTTCATGCATGTAGCCTTCCTGGAGATTGTAGTTGACTTTATACCACTGACCGGTTTTGCTGATGACCACCACGCAGTCGTTCCGGGGAGCTGTGGCGATGGTGGAAGCGTTGGTGTCCGGTGCGGAGCGAAGCCGCAGGGAAGAGGCGTTCACAAAACCAATTCCGTACATCAGATCTTCCGCTGCGGCGGCAGGGACGATCACGGTGCCAACTGACAAGATCAGTGCCAGTATCAGGGTAAAAAGTCGATGGGTGCGTTTCATACTTTGTCCTCCGTCTTTGTTAGAGACTGGAGCTATTGCTCACAGTCCCTGAAAAAGCGGCAGGCTTATTTGCCTGCCAGCGCGCGTTCCAGCCAGACACAGCCCACATCCAGGGCAGTATACAGACCGTCTTTTTCACTTTTCTTTACGATGCGGGACCGGCTCTTGGCAGCGGGATCCGTCAGCTGAAGCTGCACGGAAACCCGGGTTGCAATGTCCATATCGCCCTGCTTTTTGGTCTCCAGGATCTGAAGCATAACGATGTGGCTGTCGGCCATGGAACCGTAGTAAACAAAATTGTCTTTGCGCATAAGGGGACGGCCCTTATACATCAAAACTGCATTTTCGTCAGCCATGAGAGATACCTCCTGCAAAAATGTAATCAGATTGTAACATATTGTTACGCTCTTGTCAAGAAGAAATGTTTCGAAAACCCGAGAAACTCTAAGTTTTACGTAACATTATGGGAATAAATGGTAAAAAACTGGCAAGACGGAGGGGAAAGTATGAACTTTTCAAGCTGCATGGCACCGCATATTTTTGGGTGCCGGAAAGAGAGGTGTGCTATAAAACAAGAGGCTTTTGCCCATCGCAAAAGCCTCTTGCAGCTTGTAAGAAAGCCTGATGGCCTACGGTTAATTCCGCTGGAACAGATACTCCTGCACCAGAACCTGCATCAGCTCGTCCCGGTCGATCTTGCAGATCATGCTGCGGGCGCTGTTGTAGTTGGTGATATAGGTGGGATCTTCCGTCAGCAGGTAGCCCACAATCTGGTTAATGGGATTGTAGCCCTTCTCCGTCAGGGCCTCATACACGCTCCGGAGAATGCGCCGCATATTCTCTTTGTCGTCGCAGGCAACCGTGAATTTCTGTGTGTTCATATCCGTCATGTTTTCAGCCTCCTCAGAAGTAGGATGTGGTCATTATAACCGAATTTTACACCACTGTAAAGTCCTAACTACGGATTAATTTGTGAAGTTTTCTTAACCAAGCATTTTTAGGCAGAAAAGAGAACTTATCGCAAAACGGCACCCAGCTTTTCTTTCAGGGCGGCCAGGACTTTATTCACCACAGTCTCAGAATCGGTGTCTGTCAGGGTGCGGTCATCGGCCCGCAGTTCCAGAGAGAAAGCCATGCTCTTCTTGCCTTCGGGAACGCCGGTGCCCCGGTAGATATCGAACAGCTTCACACCACGCAGCAGTTTTCCGGCGGCAGTGGTGATGACATCCTCAGCCTGAGCTACAGTCACCGCTTCATCACAGACCAAAGCCAAATCCCGGGATACGCTGGGATACTTGGGCAGCGGGGTGTAGGTGGCATCGGGCAGCAGGAAGGTCATCAGCTTGGTGAAGTTGATTTCTGCGCAGTAGACATCGGCGTCGATGCCGTAGTTCTTGGCAACCAGGGGGTGTACCTGACCCAGTACGCCCACTTCCACGCCGTCAATGCTGACGCTGGCGCAGCGGCCGGGATGATAGCTGGGGTTGTTCTTCTGGGCGGTGTAGCTGGCCTTCTTCAGCCGCAGACCGGCAAAGATGGCTTCCAGCTCGCCCTTTAGGGTGAAGAAGGTTTCATTGGCACCGTAAGTGCCCAGCAGCAGCATCTTCGGCTCTTCCGGCAGAGGCTGACCCTCCACAGGCAGGTAAATCTTTGCCAGCTCGTAGAGCTTGACCGCCTTGTTGTGGTAAGCGTTGTTCCGGGAGAGAATATCCATCATGGAAGGCAGGGCAATGGTACGCATAATGGAGGTGTCCTCACCCAGAGGATTCTGAATCCGCAGGGCATTGCGCAGGGGAGAGTCTTCCGGCAGCCGAATCTGGTCAAAAATGGCGGGAGAGACGAAGGAGTAAGTGATGATTTCACTGTAGCCCATGCCCCGGCACAGGGTACCAGCCTTGGCTTCCAGCTTCATTTCCTTGGTGTAGCCGCCCTGGGTAGAGGTCTTGAAGGCGGTGGTGGGGATTTCGTTGTAGCCATAGGAGCGGCCCACTTCCTCGGCAATGTCTGCCATCCGCACCAGGTCGGGACGGAAAGAGGGAACCAGAATCTGATCGCCTTCCACGGGGATTTCCAACAAATTCAGGTACTTGACCATATCCTCTTTGGAAATATTGGTGCCCAGCAGACGGTTGATCTTGTCGCACTCAAGGGGCAGTGTTCTGGTTTCCGGAACGTAGTTGATAACATCGATGGTGCCTTCCAGCACATCGCCGCACTGTAGCAGCTCCACCAGTTCACAGGCCCGCTGAACCGCAGGAATGGTCATCATGGGGTCCAGGCTCTTCTCGAACTTACCGGAGGCTTCGGTACGCATACCCAGAGCCAGCGCAGTCTGACGGATGGAGGTTCCGTTGAAGTTTGCGGATTCAAAGACCACCATGGTGGTGTCGTCCAGAATTTCGGAATTTTCGCCGCCCATGATACCGGCGAGGCCAATGGCCCGGTTTTCGTCGGCAATGACCAGCATACCGGCTTTCAGATTGCGCACATTGCCGTCCAGGGTGGTCAGGGTTTCGCCCTCTTCTGCTTCCCGCACCACGATCTTTCCGGAGGAAACATAGCGGTAGTCGAACGCATGCATGGGCTGGCCGTACTCCAGCATCACATAGTTGGTGATGTCGACGATGTTGTTGATGGGCCGCACACCGTTGGCACGCAGCCGCTGACGCAGCCACTTGGGGCTGGGGCCGATTTTGACATTGGCAACCATCCGGGAAGAATAGCGGTTGCACAGCTCGGTGGCAGGCACTTCCACATCCAGGTAGTCATAAATGCTGCCGGCGCTGCTGCCCTGTACCACAGGCTCATGATGCTTCATCTGCTTGCCAAAGGCAGCGGCAGCTTCCCGGGCAAGACCAATGATGGAGTAGCAGTCGGGACGGTTGTTGGTGATTTCAAAATCCACCACAGTGTCATCGTTGCCGATCACCAGATTGATGTCCTGACCCACCTGGCAATCCTCGTTGTTGAGAATCCAGATGCCGTCCGCGTAAGCATCGGGGAAATCGTTCTGGGTCAGACCCAGTTCAGCAAAGGAGCACAGCATACCGTTGGAAGGCTCACCACGGAGTTTGCCCTTGGTGATGTGCACGCCGCCGGGCAGCCAGGAGTTGTGCAGGGCAGCGGGAACCAGGTCGCCCTCGTGAACATTCTGAGCGCCGGTGACAATCTGCACAGGCTCCTCCTTGCCCACATCCACCTGGCAAATCCACATGTGGTCGGAGTTGGGGTGGCGCACCATGGACAGCACTTTGCCTACTACCACATTTTTGATTTCCGCATCCATCCGCTCATAGGTTTCCACCTTCTGACCGAAAACAGTCAGGGTGTCTACAAATTCTTTATCGGAAATGTGGGAAAGATCCACAAATTCTTCATTCAGCCATTTTCTGTTCAGTTTCATACGATTGTTCCTCCTTAGAACTGGTTCAGGAACCGGATGTCATTGTCGAAAATCAGACGCAGGTCATTGATCTTCATCCGGCCCATGGCCATACGCTCCAGGCCCATGCCGAAAGCAAAGCCGGAGTACTTTTCCGGGTCAATGCCGCAGTTTTCCAGAACGGTGGGATGCACCATACCGGCACCCAGCAGCTCAATCCAGCCCTCGCCGTGGCAGGTAGAGCAAACCTGACCGTCGATTTCACCGGTGCCGTGGCACTTGTGGCACTGCATGTCCATTTCGCAGCTGGGCTCGGTGAAGGGGAAGTGGTGGGGACGGAACCGCATTTCGGAGTCGGCGCCATAAATCTTGCGCATCATGGTAATCAGCGCGCCCTTCAGGTCGCCCATGGTGATGTGCTCGTCCACCACCAGACCTTCGATCTGATGGAACATGGGAGAGTGGGTGGCGTCGGCTTCGTCCTTGCGGAATACCCGGCCGGGAGCCAGCATGCAGAAGGGGGGCTTGTGATTTTCCATAAAGCGGATCTGCATGGGGCTGGTCTGGGTCCGCAGCAGAACGCTGTCGTCATCGGTAAAGTAGAAGGTGTCGGAGCGGTCCCGGGAGGGATGGCCTTCTTCGATGTTCAGCCGGGTGAAGTTGTAGCTGGCCAGTTCCACTTCGGGGCCGTCTACCACCTGGTAGCCAAGGCCCACGAAAATGTCCTTGATCTCCTGCAGCACCTGGTTCATGGGGTGCTGATGGCCCAGGGGTACGGTCTCGCCGGGGATGGTAACGTCAATGGCCTCCGCTGCCAGCTTGGCTTCCAGCACAGCGGCGTGAATGGCGGCTTTCCGGTCTTCCAGCTTCTGCTCAATCTGAGCCCGGACGGAGTTGGCCAGCTGGCCCATCACCGGGCGCTCTTCGGCAGAAAGCTTGCCCATCTGCTTCAGCACGGCGGTAAGCTCGCCCTTTTTGCCCAGAAGTTTCACCCGCAGTTCTTCCAGAGCCGCAGGGGTATCGGCAGCGTCCAGCGCAGCCAGAGCATTGAGTTTGATCTGCTCCAATTGTTCTTTCATGTTGATTCCTCCTGAAAGGTTGACTACAAAAAGTAAATAAAAAAACCCTTCATCCCCAAAATCGGGACGAAAGGCAATCCTTCCGCGGTACCACCCGCAATTCGCCAAACTGGCGCACTTTCAGATGCAGACACATCCAAGACCGATAACGGCGTCACCCGGCGCACCCTACTGCTGTTCAGGCGGCAGCTCCTGGGAGAAAGCCCGGTATTGCACCCAAGCGGCTCACACCATCCCGCTTTCGCTGTGTGGGGCAAAGCCAATACAAGGCGGCCCAATCATTGCTTTTGACTATCTTCGTTATGGTAGCACAGAAAAATGCAATTTGCAAGCCCTTTTTGCAAAAACAAAGCCGAATGCGGTTTTCGCATTCGGCTTTGGGGCAAATCAATGAGCAAACTGGCTCTGATACAGCTGGGTGTAGAAGCCTCGCTTTTGCAAAAGTTCTTCGTGGCGGCCCTGCTCTACAATGTGACCGCTGCGCATGACCAGAATCACATCCGCTTCCTGAATGGTGGACAGCCGGTGGGCAACGATGAAAGAGGTTCTGCCCTGCATCAGGGTGTCGAAAGCCTTCTGAATCTTGATTTCCGTGCGGGTATCAATAGAAGAGGTGGCCTCGTCCAAAAACAGCATCGGCGGCAGACACAGCATCACCCGGGCAATGCACAATAGCTGCTTCTGACCCTGGGACAGGTTCCCGCCGGCCTCGGAAATCCAGGTGTCGTAGCCCTGGGGCAGGCGGCGGATGAAGCTGTGGGCATGGGCCTGTTTGGCAGCGGCGATGATTTCCTCCTCTGTAGCGTCAGGCTTGCCCATGGCAATGTTGTCCCGGATGGTACCAGCTTTCAGCCAGGTGTCCTGGAGCACCATACCTACGCTGCGGCGCAGCTGCTGCCGGTTCATATTCCGGGTGTTGACCCCGTCGAGCAGGATTTCTCCCCCGTCCGGGTCGTAAAAGCGCATCAGAAGATTGATAAAGGTAGTCTTTCCGCATCCGGTGGGGCCGACGATGGCCACACGCTGACCCGGTTTTACGGACAGATTGAAGTCACCGATCAGGGGTTTTTCCGGCTCGTAGGCAAATTGCAGATTGTGAATTTCCACAGCACCATGGATTTCTTCCGGGCACTGGGGATGCTCCGGTTCCGGTGTTCTTGCAGGGGTTTCCAGCAATTCAAAGACACGGCCAGAGCAGGCTAGGGCATTTTGCAGTTCTGTCACCACGCCGGAAATTTCGTTGAAGGGCTTGGTGTACTGATTGGCGTAGCTTAAGAAGCTGGTCAGATTGCCAACGGTGATACCGCCGCCAATGGCAATCAAGGCGCCGGTAAGCCCTACACCGGCATAGGCCAAAGCGTTGACAAACCGGGTGCAGGGATTGACCAAGGAAGAGAAGAAGATTGCCCGCAGGGATGCCTTCTGCAGCCGGTCATTGATTTCGTCAAACTGCTCCAAAGAAGCCGCTTCGTGACCAAAGGCCTGCACCACTTTAATATTGCCGATGGTTTCGTCAATCAGACCGGTCTGTTCGCCCCGGGTCAGGGTTTGCAGCCGGAACATGGAGTAGGTGCGTGTGGCGATAAAATTGGCAACCACCAGTGACAGCGGGGTGATGCACACCACCACCAAAGCCGTTCCCCAGTGCAGCCGCACCATGAAAATTAGAGTGCCCAAGATTGTCATGACACCGGTAAACAGCTGGGTAAAGCCCATCAGCAGACCATCGGCGAAGGTATCCACGTCTGCGATGACCCGGCTGACCAGATCGCCCTGGGGATGCTTGTCCAGGTACGAAAGGGGCAATACCTGAATGTGTCGGAAGGCTTCATCCCGAATGTCCCGGGTCACCTGATAGGTCATCCGGTTGCACAGTTCATTCATCACCCACTGAGCCAGGGCCGCAACTGCGGCGCAGAGAACTACCTGTCCCAGATACATACCCATGGTGGTAAAGTCTACCATGCCCTGATCTACAATGCAGTCAATGGCATTGCCCACCAGAATGGGGATGTACAGGCTCATGACCACGTTGATGGTAGCCAGAACCACGGTGGCGGCCAGGGAAGGCCAGTACCGCCGGATGCGGTGAAGGACTTTTTTCAGTGTTGCCATTTGGTTAGTCATGTGCCGTCACCTCCTTGGGAAACTGGGAATAGTAGATTTCCTGATACACTGGGCACTGCTGCAAAAGCTGGTCGTGAGTACCTTTTCCCACCAGTACACCATCGTCCAGCACCAGAATTTCATCGGCGAACCGGACAGAGGCCGCACGCTGGGATACCAGGAAGGTTGTGGGGGGATTTTTCATATTGCGGATTGCCATACGCAGATTGGCATCGGTGGCATAGTCCAGGGCGGATGCGCTGTCATCCAGAATCAGAATTCTCGGTTTGCGCACCAGTGCCCGGGCAATGGCAAGGCGCTGACGCTGTCCGCCGGAGAAATTCAGACCGCCCTGTTCCACTTCCGCGTCCAGTTCTCCTTCTTTGTCCTTGACCACTTCTCTTGCCTGGGCCGTTTCCAGCGCGGCCCACAGATCATCGTCCGATGCGTTTTCATTGCCCCAGAGCAGATTCTGCCGGATGGTTCCCTGGAACAGTACGGACTTTTGGGGTACCACGCCGATTGCCCGGCGCAGGGAAACCATGTCGTAAGACGCGGCATCTTTCCCATCCAGCAGTACCTGCCCGCTGACGGCATCGTAAAGTCTGGGAATCAGATTGACCAAAGTGGTTTTGCCGGAACCGGTGCCGCCGATGATACCAATGGTTTTTCCTGGTTCTGCGGTGAAGCTGATATGCTCCAGGGAAGGGCTGGAAGCGCCGGCATATTGGGCAGAAACATCCCGGAATTCCACGTTTCCGGTAAGGTGCTCTGCGCTGCGGCTGCCGTTTTCCTGGCTGCTCTTCAGTTCCAGAACCCCGGCAACCCGGTTGGCACAGGCAAGAGACTTGGTTATGGTAATGACCAGATTTGCCATCTTGATAAGCTCTACCAGAATCTGAGACATGTAATTGTAAAGGGCAATCACCAGTCCCTGGGTCAGCAGGCCATTTTCTACCTTGATGGCCCCTACCCGCACCAGAATCACCACTGCCAGGTTAATGATTACATAGGTCATAGGATTCATCAGTCCGGAGATCCGACCGGCGGAAACCTGGTTGACCGTCAGATTCTGGGTGCTGTTTTCAAAGGATGCAATCTCGCTGTCCTCCTTGCAGAAGGCCCGCAATACCCGCACGCCGGTAAGATTCTGCCGGGTGGCGGAAGTCACTCCATCAAGAGCAGCCTGAACCCGCTTGTACATCGGAATGGTAATCAGCATGATGCCGAATACCACCAGGCAGAGAACCGGAATCACGCCCACAAACACCAGTGCCGCCTGAAAATCAATGGTAAAAGCCATGAACATAGCGCCAAACACCACAAAAGGGGAGCGCAGCAGCAGCCGCAGGGTCAGATTCACACCGTTCTGCACCTGGTTGATGTCCGAAGTCATCCGAGTAATCATGGTAGAGGTACCAACCTGGTCGATCTGGCTGTAGCTCAGCCCCAGAATATGCTTGAGCACCGCATGGCGCAGTTTGGTAGAAAATCCCACCGCCGCCACTGCGGAAAAATATTGGGCGGAAACGGACATAATCAGGCCCACAATTCCCAGTCCCACCATTACCAGGCACATTTTGACAACATACCCCTGGTCGCCGCTGGAGATACCCTGATCCACGATCCGGGCTACCACCAGCGGGACGATCAGTTCGAAGGCCGCTTCCAGGAGTTTAAACAGCGGCCCCAATATACATTCTTTTTCATAGCCTTTCAAATACGGCAAAAGTTTTTTCAATCTGATCACCTCACAAATACTGGTAGGATTATACTCCTTTTTCTGCCAAAATGCAACGTGACATGGTGGGAGAAAAAGAAACTTTTTCTTTCCGTCTTGACAAATATGATATTCTAAAAGGTAGAAAACCATAGTGTTGGGAAGATGAAAATGAAACGACTGATTCGCCTTTTGATTGGCCTGATGCTGCTCGGCCTGCTGAGCGGCTGTGCTGAAAGCGGTTCCAATGTCCAGGTGGCGGCAACCACCTTGCCGGTGTATGACTTTACGCTGCGCCTGTGTCAGGGAACGCCCATCACCGTAACCCGGCTGGTGACGGAACAAGTGTCCTGCCTGCATGATTATTCGCTGAATGTCCGTCAGGTCCGGGCGGTGGAGGAAGCCCAGATGGTTGTGATTTCCGGTGCCGGGCTGGAGGAATTTTTTGGGGATCTTCTGCTGGATGCTCCGATTGTGGATGCCTCTCGGGGAATCACCTTGCTTTGCCCGGAAGAACAGGACAGTCATGACCATGAAGAACACCACCATGATGACGGACATCATCACGAGGAAGACCCTCACATCTGGCTGTCTCCGGAAAATGCAAAGCAAATGGCGCAGAATATCTGCCAGGGGCTTTCTGAACAATACCCGGAGTATGCGCAGACCTTTGCCCAGAATTTAACAGGTTTGCAGGAAGATTTGGATGCCTTGCTCCAATATGGAAAAAAGCAGCTGAAAACGCTGTCCTACCGGGAGCTGATTACCTTCCATGACGGCTTTTCCTACTTTGCCCAGGCATTTGATCTGACCATTCTGGAAGCGGTGGAAGAGGAATCGGGAAGCGAAGCGTCCGCCAAAGAATTGATTCACCTGATTGAAGAGGTAGAGCATCACAGCCTGCCTGCGGTTTTTACGGAAAAAAGCGGCAGCGTTTCCGCTGCGGACGTGATCTCCCGGGAAACCGGCTGCGCAGTCTATACCCTGGACATGGCCATGGCTGGGGATAGCTATTTTGATGCCATGTACCATAATATTGATACCATAAAGGAGGCACTGCAATGAATTTTCCTCATCACGGCGGTTCCTGTGGCCATTCCTGCTGTCTGCGGGTGGAAAATCTGTCGGTGAAAATCGGAACGGACCCGATTTTGACGGATATCAACCTGCATGTCCACTGCGGGGAGATGGTGGCGCTGATCGGCCCCAACGGTGCCGGCAAATCTACATTCTTAAAAACCATTCTGGGCCAGCGGGAGTACAGCGGCGTCATTGCCTTTTCCGAGCCGGGGCAGCGCAGCAAAAAGCCCCGAATTGGCTATGTTCCCCAAAGCCCTGCCTTTGATCCCAGCGATCCGGTATCCGTGGCGGATTTGTTTGCCTGCTGCATGAGCAAGCGTCCCAGCTTTTTGGGGCTGAGCAAACAGATGCGGCAGACGGTTTCCGAGTGCCTGGAACGGGTTCACGCCCGGGAGCTGATGGACAAGCGGGTGGGAACTCTGTCCGGCGGCGAATTGCAGCGGGTGCTGCTGGCATTGGCTCTGGAGCCGCTGCCCAATATTCTGATTTTGGATGAACCCCTGTCCGGCGTGGATGTGGAGGGAATGGAAACCCTGATGGATATGCTGGACGAAATCCGAAAGACCTATGACCTGTCCATTTTGATGACCACCCACGACTTTTCCATGCTGCCCCGGTATGCCGACCAGGTGGTGCTGATTGACCGCAGCGTGCGGATTCAGGGAAAGCCGGATGCGGTGCTTTCTTCCGACGCCTTTCATCAGGCGTTCCATATGAAAGGAGGGTGCGTATGAGTCTTTGGTATGGATTTTGCGATTTGCTGCCGCTGGAGATGCTCCGCTGGGAGTTTATGCAGAATGCTTTGCTGGCACTTGTGTTCATGGCTCCGTTGTTCGGCCTGCTCTCTACCATGGTGGTGACGGGACGGATGAGCTTCTTTTCCGATGCATTGGGCCATTCCGCCTTTACCGGCATTGCCATCGGCGCCATTTTTGGTATGGCAGCACCACTGTGGGCGGCAGTAATCTTCAGTGTGGGATTTGCTCTGCTGTTTTCTTATGTAAAAAGCCGAAGCAACCAGGCTGCGGATACCCTCATCGGTGTCTTTTCCAGCAGCGCTGTAGCCCTGGGCATTTTTGTGGCAACCCTCAATGGCGGAAGCTTTACCAAGTACAATCAGTATCTGATTGGTGACATTCTCTCCATTACCCCGGAGGAAATCGGCCTGCTGGCTTTGACGCTGGTGTGTGTTCTGGTGTTCTGGGGAGTATGTGCGAACCGTCTGACTCTGACTGCCATTCATCCCCAGCTGGCATCTTCCAGGGGGATTCCCGTGGGACTTTCCCAGACATTGTTTGTCGTTGCCATTGCGGTGGTGGTAACGCTGAGCATTTCCAGCGTGGGCTTGTTGATTCTTAACTCCCTGCTGGTGCTTCCTGGTGCTTCTGCCCGCAATATCTCCCGAAACCTGCGGCAATATCACGGCTTTTCCGTCTTGTTCGCCCTGGCGGCGGGAATTGGCGGCTTGTGTGTCTCGTATTACACCGGCTGTTCTGCCGGCGCAGCCATCAGCCTGATTCTGGGAATGATCTTTGCCCTGACCTTTGCCCTGCGGAAACGGAGGGCGTGACATGCAGACGACGATTCAGGCCATTGCCCGGATGCACAGCGATTTTTCCAGCAAATTCGGCATCCCTAGGCAAAGCGGATTGGTGCAGGAGCTTCGCTCCACCATTGTATTTGAACCGGAATTTCGCAATCCGGATGCTTTGCGGGGAATTGAGGAATTTTCCCACCTGTGGCTGATCTGGCAGTTTTCCGAAGCGGTACGCCAGGGCTGGTCTGCCACGGTGCGTCCGCCTCGCCTGGGAGGAAATACCCGGATGGGGGTATTTGCCACCCGTTCTCCCTTCCGGCCCAACAATCTAGGCTTGTCCAGCGTCACCCTTCTGGGTGTGGAGCAGACCAAAAACTACGGAACCGTCCTGCATGTGGGCGGTGCGGATTTGATGGATGGTACGCCGATTTTTGATATCAAACCCTATATCCCTTACGGAGATTGCCATCCGGATGCCGTGGGCGGTTTTACCGACCGGGCAGGGGAGTTCCTGCTGAATGTGGAGTTTCCCCAGCAACTGCTGGAACTGCTGCCTGAGGACAAGCGGGATGCCGCCATTGGTGTCCTGTCCCACGACCCCAGGCCGTCCTACCAGAGAAATCCGGAGCGAGTGTACGGCCTGCCTTTTGCCGGAATGGATATCCGTTTTACCGTATCGGAAGATGTGCTGACCGTTCGGGAGGTTGTACCAATGGAAAAATAATTTTCCTTCGTCCTTTGCCTTTTTTATTCGCTTTCCCCTGTGGTAGAATATCCCTGAAATACCGGGCGGTATTTTCAAAAGCAGGGGAAAGGAAAGAGGATATGAACAGAAGAAGGAGGATTCTGCCCATTTTTGCGTTGGCTTTGGCGCTGCTGACCACTGGATGTTCGCAGATTCAGCTTGCCATTTCCGGATATATTGAGCCGTCCCAAACTCCAGCAACAGTGCGTGGGCAAACAGAACAGAATGCTGTCTTTGGCAGCTGGGATGGAAGTACTTATACCAATTCTTACGCTGGGTTTGGCTGTCAGCTGGATGAAGATTGGGTCTATCAAGGGGCGGAGGAGGACGGGAAACGGCTTTCCCAAACCATGGACATGCTGGCAGAGAATGCGAAGGAACTGGCGACAATCCGTGTTCTGTATACACAATTGGATTTCAAGGAACGGCTGACGTATAGAATGCTCAGTCAGGAGGAAATCCTGGATACACTGCTGACGGAACAGGATGCCTTTGCGCAGCGTTATACCAAGCAGGGAACGGAAGTATCCTCCATTGAGAAGCTGCCGGTTCAATTCTTGGGTCAGGAACACTTCGCTTTGAAGACGGAAACGGTGACCGATGGCATTCCTTGCTATACTGTGCAGATTATGGACTACACGGCCGGAGAGTATGGCGTTACCTTGTCGGTGAATAGTTATCTGGAGGACAAAACTCAGCAGCTGCTGGATCTGTTCTATGTGGTAGAATAACAATATAAACCCGCCTGAGGATTTCCCCAGGCGGGTTTTGCTGTATCCCATTAAAAGCCCAGTGCTTTCAGAAGTCCCTGGCATCCGCTGAGCACATCCTGCCAGGTGGTTTCAAAATCCCCGGTGTACCAGGGATCGGCCACTTCTTTCCCGGGCTGTCCGGCGTAATCCATCAAGAGATGGATTTTTCCATCTGGGTCACCGCCACAGATTCGCCGCATATTGCGGATATTGGCATTGTCCATACCAATCAGCAAATCGTATTTGCGGTAATCCTGAGCCTGGATCTGCCGTGCAGCGTGCCCCTGACAGGAAATACCATGCTCCGCCAGCTTCCGCCGGGCAGGGGGATAGACTGGATTGCCGATTTCTTCCGTGCTGGTAGCTGCCGAGGCAATCAGAAACTGATCTTCTAACCCGGCCTTTTTTACCAGGTCTTTCATCACATACTCCGCCATCGGACTGCGGCAGATATTGCCGTGGCAAATAAATTGAATTTTTATCAAGATTAACATATCCCTTCATAACTCTAAAAAGCGTTGCAGCATTAAATATTTTTAACTTTTTAGGTTGAATTTTGCTGTTTTGTCAATCTCCACAAATTTACGCAATCTTTCTGCGGAGCCTTGGTGTGACACCTACAGCATATCACATTGAGGCTCTTTTTTCTACTGGAAATATGAATTTTTAGGGGGCGGCCAATTTGATGGCTCCGCAAAAAGAAACCAAGGCTCACTATTTTCGATGAACCTCAGTTTGCTGTGCGCTTTTTGGAGCTCTTTCTTATCAAGTGCACATCTAAATCGTTTTGTTTTACGGATACCATTACTGTTCTTAAAAATTTAATTGATAGTTCATAACATATTTTAGTTAAAACTTAACGCATATAGTATACTAAAATAAGTTTTTATCACTTTTTGTCCCAAAATATAGAAAAGGTGGAGATGATATGGAATATATTTTGCAAACAGATAACCTATCGAAAGTCTATGGAACAAAAACTGTTCTGGATCATGTGAGCATTCATGTGCCGAAAAAGTCGATCTATGGTCTGGTGGGAAAAAACGGAGCTGGAAAAACCACCCTTATGCGTATTATCTGCGGCTTAACCCAGCAAAGTGAAGGCAGTTATACATTGTTAGGAAAGACAAATGAGGATGCAGTGCGCAATAATATGGGGATGCTGATTGAAAAACCTGGCATCTATGAACATATGACAGCGTTGGAAAATTTGCGCTATTTTTCTCTGCTGTTTGGCATCCCATCTCGAGATCATCCTAAAATACTGGAAATGGTTGGATTGCAAAATGCTGGAAAAAAGAAAGCAAGCCAGTTTTCTCTGGGAATGAAACAGCGGTTGGGCATTGCAATCTCGTTGCTGGGAAATCCTGAGTTTCTCATTCTCGATGTAGAATGTAGCCCCTCTCAGACTGTGTATGCCGGTGTATAGTGTGGAGGAAGGAGGACAAATAGGTACAGTAAACACAGCAGAAAGAAAAAAGTGTGTATAGAGTAAGGTAGGAACGACCATGAAAGTGGTCGCTTTTTTTATGGGGAAAAATCCCCCTATCCTACAAGCTATAAGGAAAGGAGGTCAAATGACTTGTCGTCGTTCTTGCCGTGCTTCGTTGTGCTGTGCGGATATCTCATGGCGTCTGTTTTCGCTGGCTTCAGCCTTTTGAAGCACCAGGATATCAAGTGATTTCAGCCTGAATATCTACACACACAATCCAGTGAAAACTGGCCTTCCCGGTTGACAAATAAGGATTGTGCTGGTAGAATGACTGGGTCAAGATAAATCTGCCGGATCGCTGAAGACGATGCAAGGGCTTTGAAACGATTTTTCTTTTCCTTTCGGAAGGGGATCGTGCGCCCTTTTCCGTCTGCGTCCGGTTTTTTTATTGTCGATACAGAGGAGAAGTTTTATGAAAAGAATTATGATTTTGTCCATTGTTTGCATGCTGCTTTTGTGCGCCTGCGCACCCCAGACCCAGAAGGTAACGGAAACAACCCCGACATCTGCGGCAGAAAGTACCGTTCAGACAGCTGCCGCCTCGGAAACCGAAGTTCGCTTTACCGATGACTTGGGACGGGAAGTGACGGTAGACAACCCCCAGCGGGTGATCTGCCTGACAGCCAGCTACGCCGACGTCTGGTGCATTGCAGGCGGCGCTGACAGCATTGTGGCCACCACCAATGCAACCTGGACCTATTTCGATTTGCCCCTGAAAGAGGATGTGGTCAATCTGGGTTCTTCCAGTGAACTGAACCTGGAGCAGCTGATTGCCTGCGAGCCGGATCTGATTCTGGCAAGCTGCGGCACCGACCGGAACATGGAGCTGGAAACTGCTTTTGAGGAAATGGGGATGAATGTTGCCTATTTCTCTGTCAACAGCATCGATGACTATCTGCGGATGCTGAAGGTCTGCACCCAGATTACCGGCTGTGAAGAAAACTATGAAACCTACGGTGTTCAGGTAAAGGAGCAGGTGGATCAGGCTCTGACCCGGCCGGACGGCTCCAAACCCAGTGTGCTCTACATCCGGGCCACCGGAAGCAGCTGTAAAGTAAAGAACAGCGAAGGCAACGTTTTGGGTGAGATGCTGGCAGCTTTGGACTGCGACAATATTGCCGACCGGGAAGAGAGCCTTCTGGAGCAGCTGAGCATGGAAGCCATTCTGGAAGCAGACCCGGAGTATATCTTCGTGGTGCTTCAGGGCGCAGATCCTGCCAATGCCCAGGAAATCCTGGAAACCACCCTGCTGAGCAATCCTGCCTGGAACACACTGACGGCGGTGAAAGAAGGACGCTATTATGTGATGGATCAGGTCCTGTATAATTTGAAACCCAATGGAAGATGGGGGGAAGCCTATGAACAACTTGCGGATATCCTCTATCCGGAAGCATAAAAGTTTATTCTGGATTGGACTTTGCCTGCTGACACTGCTGACAGCTATCCTCAGCATTTGGACAGGCTCGGTGAACGTATCCGCCCAGCAGGTGTTTGCTGCCTTGATTGGGCAGGATACCACGTCCACCGCCGCCCGTATTGTGCTGTTTACCCGGCTGCCCAGAACCTGCGCAGCCATGCTGGCTGGCGCTGCCCTGGCGGTTTCCGGTGCAGTGATCCAGACGGTGCTGAATAACCCCCTGGCATCTCCTGGTGTCATCGGCGTCAATTCCAGTGCGGGCCTGGCGGTTGCCCTGGTTTGCGCCGCCGCACCCACTGCCCAGCGGTTTACGCCGCTGGTGGCCTTTCTGGGTGCGTTGACGGGGGTGCTGCTGATTCTGGGACTGTCCCAGGGAACGGGAGCCTCCCGGATGACGGTGGTGCTGGCAGGCGTAGCCATTTCCAATTTGTTCAGCGCCGGCATTGACGGGGTGATTACCCTGGTGCCCGATGCGCTCAATGGCATCACGGATTTCCGCATTGGTGGTTTTACCGGCGTAACCATGCGCCAGCTGGCTCCGGCGGCCTGGATGATTCTGGTCAGTCTGGTAATCGTGCTGACCTTATCCCAGCAGCTGGACATTCTGGCCCTGGGCAGCGATACTGCCCAGAGTCTGGGCATGGCGGTAAAGCCTGTGCGGTTTTTGCTGCTGGTGCTGGCAGCGGCACTGGCGGGAGCGGCGGTGAGTTTTGCCGGACTGCTGAGCTTTGTAGGATTGATTGTCCCCCATGCAGTCCGCAGGATTTTGGGAGAGGATAACCTGCCGGTGCTGGCAGCCTCCATCCTGGGCGGCGGGGTGTTTGTTACCCTCTGCGATCTGCTGGCCCGGGTGCTGTTTGCTCCCTTTGAATTGCCGGTGGGTATTGTCCTGGCCTTTACGGGAGCGCCCTTCTTCCTGTGGCTGCTTCTGCGTCAGAAAGGAGGCCGGGTATGATACAGATTCAGAATTTAACCACCGGCTACCCGGGAAAAGTGGTGGTGCAGGATGTATCTGTTGACTTTGTGCCCGGACAGGTGCTGGTTTTGCTGGGGCCCAACGGCAGCGGAAAATCCACCCTGCTGAAAGCGGCCTTGGGTCTGCTCCCGGCGGAGCAGGGGACGGTGCGTTACGACGGCGTGGATATTCGTCAGATGAAACGAAAGCACGTTGCCCAGAAAGCAGCTTTCCTGACCCAGAGCCGGAATACCCCTTCCATTTTGTCCCTGCGGATGGTGCTGCACGGACGATTTCCCTACCTGTCCTACCCCCGGCAGTATTCCAAGGCGGATTATGCCATTGCCCGGAAGGCTATGGACGTGACCGGATGCCGCCAGCACGAGAATACCAATATCAACCAGCTCAGCGGCGGTCAGCGGCAGGGGGTCTACCTTGCCATGGCCCTGGCTCAGGATACCGAGACGGTGTTCATGGATGAGCCGACTACCTATCTGGACATTCGCCGCCAGCTGCAGATTATGGAAACGGCCCGCACCCTCGCTGAGGAAGGCAAGGCTGTGGTGCTGGTGCTCCATGATATTTCCATGGCATTGCGGGGAGCAGACCGGATTGGGGTGTTTCATGATGGCAGGCTTTTGATGTGCGACACGCCGGAGAAAGTCTATGAGAGCGGCGTGCTGGACGGCGTGTTTGATGTCCATGTCCACTGTGCCGAAACGCCCCACGGCAAACAGTATTACTGCGTTGAAAGAGAGGAATGACCCATGCCCCATTTTCCCATGTTTATCGATTTGAAAGACCAGACTGTTCTGGTGGCAGGCGGCGGCAGCGTGGCCCTGCGTAAAGTGCACAAGCTCCTGCCCTATGGCCCTAAATTCCGGGTGATTGCTCCGGAAATTTCGGAAGAAATTTCCCGGCTGCCGGAGGTAACGGCCCTTTGCCGTCCCTTCCGGATGGGAGATCTACGGCCTCGCCCGGCCATGGTCATTGCCGCTACCAACGACTTAGGTGTGAACCGGAAAATTGCTCAGTATTGTAAAAAGCACAATATTCCGGTGAACGTGGCAGATTGCCTCGAAGAATGCAGCTTCCTGTTCCCGGCCCTGGTGCAGCAGGGAGAATTTTCTGCAGGCATCACCACCGGCGGCGCCAGCCCCACGGCGGCGGTGTACTTTAAGGAGCAGCTGCAAGCTCTGCTGCCGGAAAATCTGGACCAGATTCTTACCTGGCTGGAGCAGCAGCGTCCGGAGCTGAAGGCTTCTGTGCCCGAGCAGTGCACCCGGGCGGGAATCTTCCGCAGAATGTTTGACGCCTGCATGGCAAAGCGCAGACCCCTGACCGCCAAGGAAAAGAAGGCATGCATGGACAATCAGGCGGCAGGAAGCGTGGCCCTGGTGGGAGCCAGCTGCGGAAAGGCGGATTTGATTACCGTGCGGGGACTGCGATTGCTGCAGCAGTGTCAGGCAGTGGTGTATGACGACCTGATTGACCCGGCGCTTCTGGAGGCGGCTCCGGAAACGGCACAGCGGATTTACATGGGAAAACGCAGCGGTGAACACTCCGCACCGCAGAAGCAAATCAACCAGAAGCTTATTGAGCTGGCTCAGTCGGGATTGAAAGTGGTCCGCTTGAAAGGCGGAGATCCTTATCTGTTCGGACGGGGCGGAGAAGAGATGCTTGCGCTGAAAGAAGCGGGAATCTCCTGCCAGGAAGTGCCGGGCATTCCTTCCGCCATTGGCATTCCTGCGGAGGTAGGCATTCCGGTAACTCACCGGGGAGCCAGCCGGGGGCTGCATATCATCACGGCTCACACTTCGGATACCCCTGACGGACTGCCGGAGGATTTTGACCATCTGGCCAAGCTCTCCGGAACCCTGGTGTTCCTGATGGGTCTTGCCCAGCTGCCCAAAATTTCTCAGCGGCTGATTGCGGCGGGAAAGTCCCCGGATACCCCGGCGGCAGTAATTTCTGGCGGCAATTCCCAGAACCCGGCGCTGGTTCGGGCGCCGTTGTGGGAGATTCAGGAGAAAGCAAAGGATGTTGCCTCTCCTGCCATCATTATGGTAGGCCAGGTAGCGGCGCTGGATTTGTCCCAGAAGCCACTCAGCGGCATTCGGGTTGGCATCACCGGCACAGCCCATGTGGCAAAGAAGCAGATTTCCGCTCTGGAAGCATTGGGAGCGGAAACCAGCTGGGTTACCCAGACGGAGGTAAAGAAGTACCCGCTGGAAGATGTCCTGCCCCAGCTGGAAGGAAAAACCGGATGGCTGGTGTTTACCAGCGCCAACGGCGTAAAGATATTCTTTGACGAATTGGGAAATGATCCGGGAAAGCTGGCTGTTCTGGAAGGGAAGAAGTACGCAGTCATCGGTGTAGCTACGAAGAATATGCTGGCCCAGTACGGCCTGGAAGCGGATCTGTGCCCCCAGACCTTTACCTCAGAAGCCCTGGCCCGGGAGCTGGCCCAGACTGCCCAAAAAGAGGAAGCCATCTTCCTTCTGCGCTCTGCAATCGGCTCCCCGATTCTGCCGGAAATCCTGACCCAGGCTGGTCTTACCGTTTCCGATATTCCCGTGTATAACGTTTCCGGAGAAGAAGCCGGTCAGGCTCTGCCCCAGCTGGATTATTTGACTTTCTCCAGCGCCAGCGGCGTGGAAGCCTTTATCCGCCAGTACGGAAGCCTTCCTGAACATGTGAAATATGTCTGCATCGGCCATATTACGGCGAAGAAGCTGGAAGAATACACCGCAGCTCCCTATCTGACTGCGGAGGAAATTACAGTGCCTGGTATTGTCCAGACCATTGCAGACGATGTATTATAACGCAAGAAAGCCTGCCTGGATTTGTATCCCGGCAGGCTTCTTTTTACCTTTGAAGGCAATTCCTAATAATTCCTTAAATTCAGGATGCAGGCATTGACTTTTGTAGTTTTGCAAATTATATTATGGTTATAGATAAAATAAATGGCAGTTTTGTTCAATCTAACTAAAACATAATAAATCCGGATTGCTTCCCCGGAAATCGGACGAAGTCCGGAGCAGAAAGGATAAGTAACATGAAACGAACCTTGGTATGGCTATTGGCACTGGCGCTGGCTGTTGGTTTGCTGACCGGCTGCGGTGCAGAACAGGAAGAACAGCTGCCGTCGGAATCTATGGCAGAAACGGTTCCGTCGACAGGACAGACGGTGAAAACAGTGGATGAACTGCTGGCGGCCATTGAACCGGGGGCAGAAATTCTTCTGGAGCCGGGGACCTACAATCTCTCTACCGCCGAAGATTATGGCAAGGAGGATACCCGCAGCACATATTACACATGGGTTCCGGCAGGAAATGGCTATACATTGCGTCTGGTAGGGGTGGATGACCTGACCATCCGGGGCGGCGGTATGGAGTCTGCCACACTGGAAACCGATGCTGTGGACGGGACTCTGATGGAGGTGCTTAACTGTAACGGCGTAACCTTGGAGGATTTTGCAGCTGGGGGTGCAGACGGCGCAGAAAGCAGCATTGGGTGTGTTGTCTCTTTTTTGGGATGCAGAGACATTGCTGTGAATCGGGTGGATTTTCGTGGCGGCAATGTGGATGGCGTTATGGTACAGTATTGCAGCAATCTGACCATCCGGGACAGCCGGATTTCCCAGTGTTCCAGTTCTGCACTGTCCCTCTATGAATGTTCCCAAATGACGTTGGAGCGCTGTGAAATCCACGATATTGGCCGGAGGTACGGAAGTTATGCGGTACTCTCTGCAAATAACTGCAGTGATCTTTCGATTTTCGACAACCGGATCCATCATAACACGGCATTCAGCCTGCTGGTAAGCAGCATGAGTACCTCGGTGGAAATGGCGGGCAATCAGATCACCGGCAACCGGATGCGGGAAGAGGCCTTCTATCTGTACAATACCAGACTGGTACTGGATGGCAATACCTTTGAAAACAACACGATCCGCAGGTGGTATCCGGACAGCACCTCCTGTGCCGTGGACAAAGCGGGCAGCCCGATTTCTGCGGAAGACCTGAATCGTATGAACGTGCGCAGCGATCAGGAGGCAGCAGCCCATCGGAACCTGGTCACGGTATCCACAGCGGAGGAACTTCTGAAAGCCATTGCACCGGATACGGAAATCGTACTGGATGCTGCGCTGTACGATTTGAGCACCGCTGCCGGATCCACAGAAACGGAGAGTGAACACTACTACTGGGAGGAAACCTACGATGGGCCGGAGCTGGTGATCCGGGGAGTGGACAACCTGGTCATCCGCAGCGCAGACGGCAACCGAGAAGCCCATACCCTGTCGGCAGTTCCCAGATACGCCAATGTGCTGAGATTCAACCGGTGCAGCAATATCACCCTGTCCGGCTTCACCGCAGGCCACACCGTTGAGCCGGGCAGCTGCATTGGCGGCGTGCTGACATTCGTGGATTGTGATGAAATCCAGGTGGACAACTGCGGCCTGTATGGCTGCGGCATCCTGGGGATCCAGACGGAGAACTGCGGCGGTGTCACCGTAAGCGGCTGCGATATTTACGAGTGCAGCCAGGGCGGAATCGCCATGTACGGAACCTGGGACATTGCCATTGAACAGTGTACTTTTCCGGGATCTGGGAGGCAACCGCATGGCCTTCAGCGGATGTGAAAACGTGAGAGTGGATGACAAGGATATAGACGGAAATGTTTGCATAGAATAAGGAAACCATCCCAGAGGTTTGGTCTGTGATGGCGCAAAGAAAACCGCAGAGCCTATGCTCTGCGGTCTGGCGGAGATGTGGGGATTCGAACCCCAGCGCCGGCGGAGCCGACCTACCGGATTTCGAATCCGGACCCTTCAACCACTTGGGTACATCTCCATTGATACTCTCAGCCAAGCTATTATATCAGTGGAACCCGCAAAAATCAAGAATTTCTTTCACACAAAAATTCCACGTCCCGAAGGACGTGGAATTTTGATAAATCGGGGAATTACTGCTCTTTCTTCTTCAGTACAAAGACCACCACTGCCAGAGCTGCGCAGCTGATTACGGCAATGACAAGGATGGAGCTGGAGGAAGAAGTCTCAGCGGTGATTTCCTCTGCTGCAACGGTTGCTGCGGTGGTTTCCGGAGCCTGAGTAGCAGGAACGGTGGTTTCCACAGCCTCAGGTTCCCGGACAGCGGCTTCCATCACAATGCGGCCGGAGCCGTCAACAGTGCTGTAATCCACGGTAAATCCGGGATACTTGGCAGCCAGGGGGGAGTTGGTAGCTTCCACAACGCCGCCTTCAAAAGCCTGGACGTAGTTTGCCAGAACCATGTAATCTTCCATCACATAGTCCAGCACGTTCACAGCGCCGTCAAACATGCTGAATCCGTCACCCAGATCCCGCAGAGTGTAGTTGTAGCCAGCCAGGTTGTACTTGGCAGTCAGATCCAGATCGTCCCAAGCGCCGGTTTCCTTGTTGTAAACCTTCACATCGTGCACCCGATATCCGCCGGTAGGAGCACCGATCCAAACGCCCTTGTCGTCTTTCTGGGTGGAGTCGGGCCATTCGGTGTCAATCTTGTAGGTGATGCCGGAAACCTGGAGGAAGCCGCCGCACTCTTCACCGGTGCCGGCAGTCCGTGCGCCCCACTCCAGAGCGTCCAGCAGCTGCTGACCGGTAATGGTCTGCAGACAGGCTACGTTGCCGAAGGTGTGGATGCTCTTGCAGGTCTGGTAGGAAATGTCACCGGTGATGGCGGTATTGCGCACGCCGCCGCCGTTCATAATTGCCACATCCACGTCCATATCCATGCTGTCAAACAGGTAGTACAGAGCGTCTGCGGCGAAGTCGCCGGTGTTGGTCTCCTGGCTGCGGACCAGACGGGTTTCGTCGCTGGCATAGTTGTCCAGAGTCAGAGCGGTGGAACCAATGACGGTGCCCAGCTGCTCGTCGATTTTCTTCATCCAGGCATCCTTGATGGAAGCCACGGAAGCGTCGCTGCACCACTCAGCGCCGGTGTACAGGTCGGAGACCAGCTTGTAGCCCACCACTTCGGTTACGTCGTTGCCGTCTTCATCCTTCACGGGATTGCCGTCTTCGCCCATGACGGTCTCCAGGATTTCTTCATACTCGATGAAATCCGTGGAAACTTCGCCGGTTTCGGCGCTGATGACCATCAGACCGATACGGTCAAAATACTGACCGGTCTGAGACAGCATCACGTTGTTGCCATCCTTGTCAGCCACTTCCTTGCCTTCCACGGTGCTGTGGGAGTGACCGTCGATGAAAGCGGTCAGGCCGGATACGTTGGCAATGGTTTCTTCGCTGGTCCAGGGCTGGGAAGCCTTGTCATCACCCAGATGACCCAGAGCAACGACCTTGGTGGCGCCCTCTGCTACAGCCTGATCGATGGCAGTCTGGACATCGGCATACAGAGCTGCACCGTCCTCACCGCCGGAAATGCCATAGATGTAGTTGCCGTTTTCATCCTGGAAGTAGGCAGGGGTGGACTTGGTGAAGGATTCGGGGGTAGTGATGCCTACGATGGCCAGCTTTTCCTGACCCAGCTCAAAGATCTGGTAGGAAGGCAGCACATTTTCGCCCCGGACTCCGTCCGCTTCTTCGTAGAAGTTGCAGGAAACGTAGGGGAACTCTGCCCACTGCTGAATTTGCTGGCAGCCTTCCATACCGTAGTCAAACTCGTGGTTGCCCAGAGTTGCCAGGTCATATCCGGCGGCGTTCATCAGCTTGATGATGGTTTCGCCTTTGTCCATGGAACCGTAGGCAGTACCCTGAACATGGTCACCGGCATCTACCAGCAGAACATATTTGTACTGCTTCTGCAGTTCGGTTTTCACCGCTGCGATTACGTCGTAACTCAGAGGGCCATCGATATAGGTATGTACATCATTGGTGTACAAAATGGCGATGTCCTCCGAGGGCTGGGTTTGGGCAGCAGCAGCGGGAACTGCCAGGGAAAGCACCAGCATCAGAGCCAAAAGAATTGCGAAAGTCTTGCGCATTTGAAATTCCTCCTTTTCAAAGAATCCACCAACAGTATACACCATTTTCTGGAAAAAGAAAATACCCAATTATGTAAAATTCGACACAAATTCTAAGGTAGACAACTTTCTGGATTTATGCTACTCTAAAGGGGCAATCTATGAAAAATAGAAAGGGTATGTAACCCCATGAAAAAAAGAAAATTTGCACTGCGTATGCTAACCGCAGTTTTGCTGATATCCATGATGGCCAATCTGCTGGGCGGCTGCGGCAATTCCCGGACTACCCGGGAAACAGAAGCAACCACCTATGGCATTGACGTTGCCCGCTACCAGGGAACCATTGACTGGCAGCAGGTTGCCCAGGCTGGTGTGCAGTTTGCCATGGTCCGGTTGGGATACCGCAGCATGACCCAGGGACAGATTGTAGAGGACAGCAATGCCCGCTATAACCTCCAGGAAGCGGGAAAGGCAGGGATTCGTCTGGGAGCCTATTTCTTCTCCACAGCGGTAACGGAGGAGGAAGCCGTGGAGGAAGCCCAGTGGGTGGCAGACCTGCTGGCGAAATATCCCATCACCTATCCGGTGGCATATGACTGTGAAGGCTTTGCAGACCCGGAAAGCCGGCAGTATGGACTGAGCGTAACCCAGCGTACCGATATTGCCCTTGCTTTCCTGGAAACCATTGAGGATTTGGGATACCTGGGTATGTTTTACGGTTCCAAACATGATCTGGAATGGAGCGAAGGCTGGGAAATGGAACGGCTCCAGGATGACTATAAAATCTGGGTTGCCCAGTATCCGGCCCAGCCTTATCCGGAAACAGCCCAGTCAACCTACCTTGGGGAGCATCAGATGTGGCAGTTTACCAAAGAAGGCATTGTCCCGGGCATTACCCAGCCGGTGGATATTAACGTAGCCTACTTTGGTTATGACGGTATTGAGCCGCCCAAGGACGGGATTCCGCCTGAGGAAGTGGAGCCGGATGTGGAGGCGCTGATGAACTTCACCCAGGTGCAGGAGGACGTAACTGCCAAGGACGAGACCAATCTGCGCAGCGTTCCCAGTCAGGGAGAAGACAGCCAGGTCCTGTACACCCTGAAAAATGGGGAAGTGGCCCAGCGAATTGCGGTCAGCGCCAATGGTTGGTCCAAAGTGATTTTCAATGGGGAAACCTACTATGCCGTCAGCAGCTATCTGACCACTGACCTGGACTACAATGCGGAAGATGCAGCCCAGGACCCGGACGGCGATGGCATCCAGACGGAATTTGCTGAGGTGGACGAGCAGGTGACAGCCAAAGAGGTAGTCAACCTCCGGGCTTTGCCCAGCGTGGAGCATGAAGACGCGGACGTAGTCGGACAGCTGAACAATGGCGATGTGGCCCAGCGGGTCGGTATCAGTGAAAACGGCTGGTCGAAGCTCATCTACAACGGCACCACATGCTATGCGGTCAGCAGCTATCTGACCCTGGTGGAAGGGCAGACAACCCAGCCGGAAACCCAGCCCCAGACGGACGGTACCTTTGAGGTGCAGACCCAGTTTGAAGAGGTCAACGAGCAGGTAACGGCAAAAGAAGAAGTGAACCTGCGGAACATCCCCAGCGTGGAGCACCCGGATTCCAAGGTGGTGGCTACGATTTACAGTGGGGATGTGGTGACACGGACAGGCATCAACCGGGATGTAGGCTGGTCAAGAGTGGAGCATAATGGTCAGGTGCTGTATTGTGTCAGCAGCTATATTACCCTGGCGGAATGAGAAAGGAATCCTATGGAACTGCGGAAGGGAACAAAAGAAGATGCCCAGGCCTTTGTTGACCTGATTCAAAAGGTACGTGAGGGCATGACGCATCAGGAGTGGTTTTACCTGGACCCACCGGAGGAAACCAAGGAAAAAATTTACGCATCCCAGCTGCAGCTATGGGTGGCCATGGATGGAAGCACCATGGCAGGCGCGTTTTCCGTGCTGTTTCCAGGGCTGGAAGGGGAGAACTACGGGTATGATCTGGAATTGCCCCGGGAGGAGCTGATGCATGTGGTGAACATGGATACAGCGGCGGTGCATCCGGATTACCGGGGTATGGGCCTTCAGAAGAAGCTGATGCAGATGGCAGAGCAGGAACTGCTGCAAACAGGGAGAAAGATTCTGCTCTGCACCGTCCATCCGGATAACCACCATAGCCTGCAGAACGTGCTGGATCAGGGATACACCATCCAGGCCAAGCGCTGCAAATATGGCTCCGTCCGCTACTTGCTGCGAAAAGACATTCCTTGACAATTTTTTGAAAAAAACTAAAAACACTATTGACAAATTCTCCACCATATGCTATATTAAGCAAGTCGTTGAGACACGGCACATATGGGCGAGTGGTGGAATTGGTAGACTCGCTAGATTCAGGTTCTAGTGTTCACT